>NZ_JBIWOW010000022.1:0-130542 GCF_044767945.1 Kitasatospora sp. NPDC101183
GCCCCCCGCCCCCGCCCCCCCCGCGGGGGGGGGCCCCGGGTGGGGGGGGGCGGGGGGGGGGCCGGGCCCGGGGGGGGGGGGGGGGCCCGCGGGGGGGGGGCGGGGGGCCCCCCCCCGCGCCGTCGTGTCCGCCGGTCAGCGTCTGGTGCCGCAGGACGGGCAGAACGCCGAGCCCTCGGGGACGTCCTTCTGGCAGCCGGTGCACTTGTCGGGCGTCGCCAGGCGGAAGCCGCAGCCCGGGCAGAACGGCGTGCCGTGCGTCTCCGTCCGGCACTGCGGGCAGACCAGCTGGCGCGGGGTGTTGACGTCGAACTCCGTGCCCGAGGCCTGGCCCGCCTTGTACGCCCGCTCGCTGACCATGTCGTTGAGCCCGCGCCGCTGGGAGGCGGCGGCCTCGGCGGCGGTGTCCGGGGCACAGGTGAAGCAGAGGCCCTGGTCGGCGTTGAAGCAGCGCCCGCACACGTAGGAGGTGCACCGGGCGCAGCGGTTGAAGTGGCCCTGGGCGTTGTCGATCGCGCGCTGGAAGGCGGCGTCGCGCGCGGTCCCCCAGTTCTGGCCGGCCAGGCCGTCCGCCGCGTTGCTGATGGTGTCGGCGTTGCCGCCGATGAGGTTCCAGGCGGCGCTGACGCCCTTGCCTATCCATCCGGCCACCTGTCCGGTGGTGAACCGTTCGAACGGCGACCGCCAGGTGTCGGAGCAGTGGAAGCAGGAGAACTCGAACTGGAAACCCGCCCCGGTGCCGTACTGCTCGCACAGGTCGCGGTAGTTGTTGCTGAAGTAGATCTCGGAACTCACGTCGTCCCCGGTAAGTGGAGGGTGCCTGATCGGCGGTCGCTCCCAGGGACGATAGGGGTATTCGAACGGTTCCGCCAAGAACCCTCCGCGCGGGGGCCGTTCGCGGGCCGGGGACGGAGAGGTCAGAGGCCCGAATCGGGGAGGACCAGCACGCGGGAGGGGTCGTAGCGGCGCCAGTCGGCGGGCCGGCCTCCTCGGACGATCCGCAGCCGGCACCAGCGATCGCCCGCGCCGTCCCGCCACCAGCCGCTGATCCGGCCGGGCGCCCAGGTGCCGTCGCCGAGGTCCACCTCGACGGGCTGGTGCACCCACTCGACGCCCGGCTCGTCCGCTCCCGGGCCGCGCAGGCTCTCCGTCACGCCCCGCACTCTACAGCGGCGTAGAGCCCGGCGGGGGCGGTTCCGCCGGGTCCGTCAGCGCCCCTCAGCGGGCGCGGCGGCGCCTGCGCCACAGCGCGAGCGGCACCACGGCGCCCAGCGCGGCGGCCTCGGGGCCCACCGGTTCCGCCACCGGGGCGGCGGAGCCCCCCTTCGCGTCCGGCACCGTGTCGAAGGTGCCGGGCACGGGCAGGGTCGACCAGTCCGAGAACGGCCAGGCCACCGCGAAGGCCCGCCCGACGACGTCGTCCACCGGCACGAAGCCGTCCCCGGTCTCGTTGTGGTGCGGGCGCGAGTCCCGGGAGTCGTTGCGGTGGTCGCCCATCACCCAGAGCCTGCCCTTGGGGACGGTCACGGTGCCGACCGGGTCGTTGTCGCAGGGCTTGGCCCCCGGGAAGACGTACGGCTCGTCCAGCGCCACGCCGTTGACCTTCACCGGACTGCCCGCGTTGCACTCCACGGTGTCCCCGCCGACGGCGATCACGCGCTTGATGAGGTCCTTCTCGTCCCCCGAGGGCATCAGGCCGATGGTGCTGAGCACCTTGCGCAGGTCGTTCCCGAAGCCCCCGGCGTGCGCGGGCGGGCCCTCCAGCCAGCCGCCCGGGTCGTGGAAGACCACCACCTCGCCGCGTTCGGGCTCGGCGCCGAACCAGGGGGTGAACTTGTCGACCAGCACCCGGTCGCCCTTGGTGAGCGTCTGCTGCATGGACCCGGAGGGGATCGAGAAGGCCTGCACGAAGAAGGTCTTGATGCCGAGCGCGAGCAGCACGGCGATCACGACGAGGATCGGCAGCTCCTGCCAGAAGGGCAGCTTCCTGCGGGCTTTGCGCTCCCCTTGTTCCGTGGGTTCCCCGCCCGCTTCGGTGCTCTGCTGCACGCTCATTCCCCGGCCCCTCCCGACGGCCCCGACGGGAGGCCCGGAACGGGCGTTCCCCTGTCAGGCAACGAACCTAGCGAGCAGAGGTTCCCGGCCGCGCCCGGACGTGGATCCGCTCGCCCTGCGGCCCGAACAGGCTGAGGAACTCCACCGGTTGGGGCCCGGCGTTGCCGAAGGCGTGCGGGGTGCGGGTGTCGAACTCGGCGGCCTCGCCCGCCGCCAGCACCAGGTCGTGCGGGCCGAGCACCAGACGCAGCCGGCCCGAGAGCACGTACAGCCACTCGTAGCCCTCGTGGACCTTGAGTTCGAGGTCCGGGCCGGCGCCCTTGCCGGGCGGGACGACGTGCTTGTACGCGTGCAGGCCGCCCAGGTGGCGGGTGAGCGGCACGATCGTCTGGCCGTTCCTCGTCACCGGGCGCGGGTGGATGCGCGGGTCCCCGGTGGCCGGGGCGCCGACCAGCTCGTCCAGCGGCACCCGGTACTCGCGGGCCAGCGGCAGCAGCAGCTCCAGGGTCGGCCTGCGCTGGCCGGACTCCAACCGCGACAGCGTGCTGAGCGAGATGCCGGTCGCGGCGGACAGCTTGGCGAGCGTGGTGCCGCGCTCGCGGCGCAGCGCCCGCAGCCGGGGGCCCACCGTGGTCAGGACGTTGTCGAACTCTTCGTCGGCCATGCCTGCAATTCGCCGGGACGGCAAGGGTGGTTGTCAATCCGGCACACCGGTGATCCTCGTCGGGGCCGCCGCTCAGCGGTACTCGCGCAGCCGGGGCCGCACCCCCAGCACGGTGAGGGCCAGCGCCGCCGCGAGCACCGCCGCGCCGAGGCCGGCGGTGGTGGCGTCGAGGTCGTCGTCGGTCGCGGCGACGGCCGTGTCCATCGCGGTGGCGTTGATCCTGATGGTGTCCTCGATCGCGGAGTCGAGCTGCGCGAAGTCGTAGTTGGACTGTCCCGGCGCGAGCCCGGTGTTGAGCGTCACGGCCTCCTTGAGCTTGCCGGCCGCCCGCAGTTCGCGGATCTTTCGGTCCGTCGCCTGGTACTGCTGGAAGGTGGCCAGCACCCGCTCCGCGCCCTCGCGTTCGCCGGGGAAGGTGATGTTGTTCAGTTCGCTGCCGAGGTAGCCACCGAAGGGCACGACGGCGCGTTCCGCGCGGTGGCGGTCGACGGCCTGGGCGAGCCGGAGGTCGTAGGCGGCCAGGTCGGCCCCGTCGAGGCGGACGATCGCCTGGCTCTTGTCCAGGTAGGACTGCTCGTACGCGGCGGCGCGGCCCGGGTCGCTGAGGTAACGGCTCTCGTCGGCGTTCATGTCGAAGGCCAGGGCCCGGGCCCGGCTCAGCGCCAGCACGGAGTCGTAGGCGTTGGACTTGGCGGTGACCAGGTGGTCCTCGGCCCGGCCCACCAGGCTCAGGCCGGTGACGAGCGCGGCCGCCGTGAACAGGGTGACGGCGACCAGCGCCGGGTTGACGCTGCGCCGGTAGCGGACGGCGAGGGCGCGCTGCAGGCCGACCAGGGCGGCGAGCGAGAGGCCGCCGACGGCGAGCAGCCACCAGAAGCCGGAGCCGAGCGAGTCGCGCTGCTCGTGGTAGACCCGCTCGACGGTGGCCGCGTTGGCGGCGGTGACCTTGTCGGCGGAGGGCAGCAGCTGCTGGCGCAGCAGGTCGGTGGCGCCGCGGTAGGCCTCCAGGGCGTCGGCCGAGGGCCGCCCGGCCGGGGACTTCGCCTGCTCCTCCAGCAGCTCGGCGCGGGCCACCATCGCCTCGTAGCTGCCGAGTTGGCCGAGGACCAGCTGGACGGCCCGGCGGCCGTCCGGGTCGCCGGCGTCGGCCTGGGCGGCCTGCTGGAGGTCGTCGTCGGCCTGGGCGCGGCGCTTCTCGTAGGTGTCGAGGGTCTGCCGGCGCAGGTCGGTGTAGTCGGGGTCGGAGCCGATGAGCAGCAGGTTGGCGGCCTGGGCGTCCATGTCGCTGAGCGCGAAGTAGAGGTCGGCGGCGCGGGTGGCCTGCGGGGCGGCGCGGTGGCCGATGGTGTCGGTGCCGTCGTGGGCGCCGCCCAGGACGGCGGTGGCGGTGGCGGCGAGGCCGAGCAGGGTGGCGAGGCTGAGGGCGGTGAGGCCGCGGACGAGTCGCGGGGTGGTCCAGTGGTCGCGGGTCGCGAGGGTGCGGGCGGCGGCCCTCAGGCGGGCCAGGGCGTTCGGTTCCTCGCGGGCCCCTTGCTCCTGGGCCGGTTGCTCACCGCCCGGCTGCTCACCGCCCTGTTGCCCACCGCCCTGTTGCCCACCGCCCTGTTGCCCACTGGCCGGGGGCGCCGCTGGGGCGGGCTCCTCCGCGGCCGTTCCGGTCTCGCCTTCGGTGGTCTCCGTCTCGGTGGCCATGGCCGTTCCTCTCCCCCGTGGTGCCGTTCCCGCCGCTGTCGGCGCTGCTGCCGTCGTGTTCCGTCGTGGCCCGTCGTGGCCGACCGTCGGAGTCCGGGGCGGGCTCGTCGCTCTCCCGCCCCGGTTCCCGCCGGGTTCTCCGCCGAGTTCTCCGCCGGTTCGTTCCACCGGTTCTCTCCGGCCGGGCGACGCTAGCGCCGGGCGGGCCGCCGTGAGGCGCTTCCTGACGCCTCCTTGACGGTGCCGGTCACGGATCTTGACGCCTTCTTGGCGCCCGACCCCGCGCCCGGCCCCGCGCCCGGCCCCCGCCGTCAGCCCTGGTTGGCCTTGCCGCCGTGGTTGGCCTTCTTCTTGCGGCGGGCCTTCTTCTTGCGGGCGCGCTTGGACATGCTGCTCCTTCGGGTGGTGGGACGGGGTCGGGACTGGGTGACGAGACGTTCAGGCGGCCCGGCCGACCAGCTGGTCGGCGAGCTTGGCGAGGCGCTTGAGGGAGCGCTCCTCCTGCGCGGCCGCCGCGGTGGGCGCGGGCGAACCGCCGTCGAAGTAGGCGCCGTTGGCGATCCGGACGCCCGGCAGGCAGAGACGGACGACGGCCGCCGCGCCCTCCGCCGCCGGCGCGCCGACCCGCCCGTACAGCGGCAGCAGCGCGGTGTCGCACAGGCCCGGGTTGAGGCTGACGGCGGTGATGCCGGAGCCCGCCGGGGCCATGTCGGTGGTCGCCATGGTGAGCGCCAGCTGGGACTGCGCGTACGCGGCGACGCGGGAGTACTTCTTCACCCGGTGCGGGTCCGACCAGTTCATGGAAGCGGTGCGGTGCAGGGAGGAGGAGACGTTGACGATCCTCGCGTCGCCGGCCGCCGAGAGCGGGGCGCGCAGCAGCTTTGACAGCAGGTGGGCGGCGAGGAAGTTCACCTGGAGCGAGACCTCGTTGCCGTCGTCGGTGAGGGTGCAGCGCTCGGGCGCCATCGCGGCGGCGTTGTTCACCAGCAGGTCCAGCGCCGGGTAGTGCGTGACGACCTCGCCGGCCAGGGCGGAGACCTCGGCGAGACGGGTGAAGTCGGCGGCCAGCTCGACGAGTTGGTCCCGGCGGGCGCCCGCGTCGACCAGCTGGCCGACGGCCGCCTCGGACTCGGCGGCGGTGCGGGCGTGCACCAGGACGGTGGCGCCCAGGGCGGCCAGCAGCCGGGAGGTCTGCCAGCCGATGCCGGAGGACGCGCCGGTGACCAGGGCGGTGCGGCCGGAGAGCGGGGTGCCGGAGGCGAGCGCCTCGTCGACGGAGAGGGGCAGGGCGGAGTCGGACATGACCGTTCCCAAGGGGTGCGTGACGGCACCGGCCCCGAGCGGGACCGGTGTGCGGATTCGACGTGGTGTGCGGAAGTGGTGTGCGCGGGCGGCGGGTTCGCCGCGGCCGGCTCACCGGGCCCGCGTACGGACGGGCCGTACGGCCCCCGCGCCCGCCCCCGCCCGCGCCGGGACGGCGGTCGGGCCGGGGGCGGCGCGTGCCGTGCGCCGCACCTTCCGGCGGGGAGGCGGGGAGGTGCGGATCAGCGCACGGCGATGACGCCCACGGCGACGCGGACCGCGGGCCGCGGATGCGGCGGGCGGTCGTGGTGGCGTGCCGGGCGGTTCATGGTTCCCATCCAACCCATCGCGCACGACCCGGGCAAGCTCCGGGCCCCCGCCCTGACGATTCCCTGACGCCGCCCGAACACGTGTCCCTGCCGGGCCGTCAACCTGCCGCCCCCGGGTGATGGTTGGGCGGACGGCGGTGACGCCCCGGCACCCTCGCTAAGCTGCGGGTCATGACTTCTTCTGGGACGGGCTCCGCTTCGGGTGCGGGCACCGCGGTGGTGATCGGCGGCGGTCTGGCGGGCCTGACGGCGGCCTGGGCGCTGCGGGGCTTCGCCGACCGGATCGTGGTGGTGGAGCGCGACCGCTACCCGGAGGGCCTGGAGTACCGCCCCGGAGTGCCGCAGGCCCGGCACGCGCACCTGGTGATGGAGACCGGGCACCGCGTGCTGGAGGAGATGATGCCCGGCATCGGCGCGGAACTGACGGAGGCGGGCGCGGAGTTCGTGACCTCCTCCCGGGACCTCCGCTGGCTCTGCTCCGCCGGGTGGATGGCCGAGTACGAACCGACCAAGGTCTCCTTCCTCTGCTGCACCCGCCCGCTGCTGGACAAGGCGGTGCTGGACCGCGTCCGCGCCGACGGGTCGATCGAGTTCCTGGAGTCCACCGAGACGGTCGGCCTGCTCGGCTCGGCCCGGGCGGTGACGGGCGTACGGCTCCGGTCGCGGGCCTCCTCCGACGGCGGGCGCGCCGAGGTCGAGGACCTCCCCGCCCAGCTGGTGGTCGACGCGACCGGGCGCCGCTCCTCCGTCCCCGACTGGCTCGTCGGGCTCGGCCACGCGCCCGTCCCCGAGGAGCAGGTGGACGCCGGAGTCGCCTACGCCACCCGCCTCTTCCACCGCCCTCCCGGCTTCGACCCCGACTGGAAGGCGCTCTACGTCCAGACCAGCGCCCCCCACGTCCGGACCCTCGGCACGCTGCTCCCCGTCGAGGGCGACCGCTGGATCGTCGGCGTCGGCGGCATGCGCGGCGCTGAACCGGAGCCCGGGGAGGAGGGCTACAACAAGATCCTGGAGGAGCTGCGCCACCCGATCCTGCGCGAGGCCCTGCGCGACGCCGAGCCCGCGACGGAGGTGCGCGGGTTCCGCCCCGGCCCGAGCGTGCGCCGGCGCTACGAGCGCGGCCCCGTCCCCGGCCTGATCGTCACCGGGGACGCCGCGACCTCCTTCAACCCGGTGTACGGCCAGGGCGTCGCCGTCGCCGCGCTCTCCGCCCGCGCCCTGCGCCGCAGCCTGGTGCGCCGGGGCGACCTCGGCCCGGCCACCGTCCGGGAGGCCCAGCGCGGGATCATGGAGGCCTCCAAGGCCGCCTGGATGATGTCCAGCTCCGAGGACGTGCGCTTCCCCGCCACCACCGGGGGCCCGAGCGGCGCGCTGGTCAGGCTCCAGCACCGCGCCCTCGACCGGGTCCTCGCCGCCGCCACCCGCGATCCCGCGGTCACCTCGGCGTTCCACGAGGTGCTCTCGCTGACCGCGCCGCCGAGCGCGCTGCTGCGCCCGAAGGTCCTCGCCGGCGTGCTGCGCGGCTGAGAACCCCTCTGCTCCCCCGGCCGGCCGCCCGTTAATCCGGATGCGGCCGATCCGGGCCTCCGGCTACCCTGGCCGACATGTCTACGCCCCGAATCTCCTAGCTGACGGACCCACTCCCACGCCACCCGTGTGTCCATCCGCTGTTTCGGAGCGTCATCCCGTGATCACCACCCGTGGTGTCGACGTGCGCGTCGGTGCCCGCCTCCTGCTGTCCGACATCACCCTCCACATCGCCCCCGGCGACCGGATCGGCCTCGTCGGCCGCAACGGCGCCGGCAAGACCACCCTGCTCGCCACCCTCGCCGGGCACCTGCCGCCCGCGGCCGGGGAGGTCATCCGCACCGGCCCGGTCGGCTACCTCCCGCAGGACTCCCGCGCCGCCGACCCGGCCGTCACCGTCACCGACCGCATCCTCTCCGCCCGCGGCCTCGCCGAGGCCGTCCGCGCCCTGCGCGCCGCCGAGGAGGCGATGGCCCTGGCCGACTCCCCCGCGCGGGAGCGCCGGGCCATGGACGCCTACGCCCGGGCCGAGGCCGCGTTCCAGGCCCGGGGCGGGTACGCGGCCGAGGCGGAGGCCGCCCGGGTCGCGGCCGGCCTCGGGCTGCCCGCCCGGGTCATGGACCTGCCGGTCGGCACCCTCTCCGGCGGCCAGCGCCGCCGGGTCGAGCTGGCCCGCATCCTCTTCGCCGAGCACGGCACCCTGCTGCTCGACGAGCCCACCAACCACCTGGACGCCGACTCGATCGCCTGGCTGCGCGGCTTCCTCGCCGCCCACCAGGGCGGGCTCGTCCTGATCAGCCACGACCTCACGCTGATCGAGGACACCGTCAACCGGGTCTTCCACCTCGACCCGCAGCGTGCGGCGATCGACGTCCACAACACCGGCTGGCGGGCCTACCTCACCCAGCGCGCGGCCGACGAGCGGCGCCGCACCCGGGAGCGGGCCAACGCCGAGCGCAAGGCCGCCTCCCTGCACGCCCAGGCCGACCGCATGCGCGCCAACGTCGCCACCGCGACCACCGCCCGCAGCATGGCCCGCCGGGCGGACCGGATGCTCGCCGAACTCGAACCCGTGCGCCAGGCCGAGCGCACCGCCCGCATCCGGCTGCCCGAGCCCGCTCCCTGCGGGCGGATGCCGCTGGGCGCGATCAGCCTGACGAAGTCCTACGCCGGGCGGCCCGTGCTCACCGGCCTCGACCTGGCCGTCGACCGGGGCAGCCGGATCGTCGTCCTCGGCCACAACGGCGCGGGCAAGACCACCCTGCTGCGCATCCTCGCCGGCCAGGAGCGCCCGGACACCGGCCGCGTCGTGCCCGGCCCCGGACTGCGCCTGGGCTACTTCGCCCAGGAGCACGACACCCTCGACCCGCGCCGCACCGTCCGCGACAACCTCGCCCAGGCCGCGCCCCACCTCGACGACGGCGAACTCCGGCAGGTGCTCGGCGCGTTCCTCTTCCGCGGGGACGACACCGACAAGCCCGCCGGCGTCCTCTCCGGCGGCGAGAAGACCAGGCTCGCCCTGGCCGGTCTCGTCCACTCCGGCGCCAACGTCCTCCTCCTCGACGAACCCACCAACAACCTCGACCCGGCCTCCCGCACCGAGGTCCTCGCCGCGGTCGGCGCCTACCCGGGCGCCATCGTCATGGTCACCCACGACCCCGACGCCATCCACGCCCTCCACCCCGACCGGGTCCTCCTCCTCCCGGCCGGCGACGAGGACCTCTGGCACGACACCTACCTGGACCTCGTCACCACGGGCTGACCCCCACCGGGCGCTTCGTCGAGGACGGGTGTCACCCCTCCTCGACGCGGCGCCCGGCCTGCGGGCCGTGGCGCAGCACCGTCCCGACCCGCGCCTCCAGGCTCCCCGCCGCGATCAGCCCGGTCACCGGCTCCGCGCCACCGCCGTCCGCCTCGAAGGCGACCACCACTCCGGGCCGCTCCCCGACCTGACGCTCGACACGGGCCGCTTCCTCGGGCGTGGCCTCCCGGAACACCGGGTCCTGGAAGAACGCCGGGCAGCTGACGTACAGCGGGTCCACGAAGACGACCTCCAGCCCGTGGTGGTAGCTCAGGTCGTAGTCCGCTGCCAGGCGCAGCTCACCGGGCCGCCAGGAGTAGACGTCCCAGTCCCACCAGCTGCCCTCGGGAAGTTCCAGCACACCACCCCGCCTCTCCCGCGCCCTTCGCACGCGCAAAACCACTGGTCTCCCGCGCGGAGCCCGGGCGAGGATACCGGCATGACGTACGAACAGCCCGCCGAACCCCTCGGCCACGCCGTCGCCGCCAACGTCTCGCAGCTCACCGTGCACGGCGCCGGCGGTGCCGAGGTCCGGCACGGCCTCAGGCACTTCGCCGCCGGTGCCAAGGTGTGGATCTGCGCGCCGCGCTGGCACCCGCTGGGCGACGTGGTCGTGGCCGGCCGCCACCGGGGCAGCAACCGGCGCTACGTCACGGTCGTCACCAAGGTCCGCTTCCTGGAGACCTTCCGCGCCACCGCCGTCCACAGCCCAGCCCTGCACCGGGCGCTCACCCGCCCGCTGCCCGGGCAGTCGACCACCCCCGGCCTGTGGAGCCGGGAGGAGGCGGAGGAGTACGCGGCGTACCACAACGACTGCCCGCTCCAGTTCCGCACCGACGCGCCGTCACTGCTCCACGGCTTCGTACCGGTGCCCCCTCCCGCCGAGCTCACCCTCCACGGCGAGGCCTACCGCCTCACCCGGGTGAACGCCCATCAGGCCCGCTACTCCCCGACCGCCCGGACCGTCCCGACTCCTCCGGAAGGCACACCCGCATGAACGACGCCCGGTTGGGCCGCTTCTACGACGAGTTCGCGCCCGGCTACCACCTCCTCTATCCGGACTGGGACGCCTCCGTCACCCGCCAGGGCGCCGCACTGGACGCGCTGATCCGCTCCCACCTCGGCGACGACGTCGGCAGCCACCTCGGCGCCCGCCCCGCCGAGGTGCTGGACTGCGCCTGCGGCATCGGCACCCAGGCGATCGGCCTCGCGGCCCGCGGCCACCGTGTCACGGGCACCGACCTCAGCCCGGTCTCCGCCGCCCACGCCACCGCCGAGGCCGCCCGGCGCGGCCTCCACCTGCCCACGGCGGCCGCCGACATGTGCCGACTGCCCTTTCCCGACGGCCGCTTCGACGTGGTCGTCTGCGCGGACAACGCCCTTCCGCACCTCCTCACTCCCGAAGCCGTGCGCACCGCCCTCCGCGAGATGCGCCGCGTGCTACGCCCCGGCGGCCTGCTCCTGGTGAGCACCCGCCCGTACGACGACCTCCGCCGTACCCGGCCGGCATCCACCGCGCCGCAGACCGCCGTACGGGACGGCCGCCGGTCGGTGATCTTCCAGCTCTGGCAATGGCACGAGGACGGCGAGCGCTACGACCTGGAACTGTTCCGCCTCTCTCCCGACGACACCGCTGACGACACCGACACCTGGCACGTCTCGGTCGGCCGCTCCACCTACTGGGCCCTCACCTCCACTCAACTGACCGCCTTCACCGAGGAGTGCGGTTTCGCCGGCGTCTCCTGGGAGCAGCCGGACCGCACGGACTTCTTCCAGCCCCTCCTGATCGCCCGGACGGGCTGAGTCGGCCCCGCCCCCGCCGACACCCGCCTCGCCCCCGCCGACGCCCGCCTCGAGGCCGACCACCGACCGCTCAGGTCTCCCGCTGCGGGTGGTAGTCGGCCTCCGGTATCCCGAACGTCCACGCGACACCGGCCCTCGCCGTACGGGTGCTCGGCGGCACGCGCAGCCAGTACGTCCGGAAGGTGCCGTCCGGCTCGGCGGTGGAGTTCACCACCTCGACCATCACCACCGGCTCGTCGTCCGGCAGGACGATCCGCCACAGCACCCCCGTCTCGTCCCGGTCGATCGGCTCGGCCCCGGAGTCCGCCAGGTAGCGCTCGTAGCCGTAGTGCTCCAGCAGGACGCGGCGCAGCTCCGCGTTCTCCTCGGTGCTGATCCGCTCGACCGTGACGTCGCCCAGGCCCGCCAGGAACTCGGCGGGAACCGGCATGCCGCGCCAGGCGTGCAGGGCGAAGCCGTCCGGGTACTCGACGGCGGGCCCGTCCGCCCTGTCCAGCCGCCCCGCCTCGTCCCGGTGGAGCACGAGGGGGCGCTCGCTGATCAGCGCCACCTCCTCGTACGGCCACCACCAGCCCGCCTCCCGCGCCGCTCCGACCAGCGGCGCCACGGGCTCGGCGGCCGCCCCGGCGGCCTCGAAGGCCGCCATCCAGGGCGCGTCGTGCTGGCCGCGCACGGCGTCCAGCAGGGCGAGGCGGACGACGGTGCGGCGCTCCCGGGCCGCGTCGATCGTCTCCTCCTCGTCCTCGTCGCGGTCGGCCTCGGGGGCGAGCCGGTCGAGGACGGCGTTGCGGAGGCGGTCGGCGAGCGGGGTGACGACCGGGCCGAGTTCGCCGCCGGTGAGCGCCCAGTGGGCCGCCCACCCGGCCTCGCCGACCTCCTCGACGGCCCGTCGCCGGGCCCGCTCCCAGGGCAGGGTGCGCACGGCCTCGCGCACGCTGACCGCGCCGGCCGCCCTCAACTCCAGCGCCGCCTCCACCGCCGAGAGCGGCGAACCGTGCCAGCGCACCTCGGCGGGTTCGGGCAGCCCGGCCTCCCGGTACGCGGCCCGCACCGCGCTCTCGGCCGCCGCCCGGTCGCCCGGCCCGGTGGCCGAGGCCGTGGCCCGCCAGCGGGCCGTCACCCCGGCCGTCCCGGCCGCCTCCTGCCCGCCCCTGATCCCCTCGGGGTTCACCGTCTGCATCACCACTCCGTTCCCGGCCGGGCTCACCGCCCGGCCGTCCGTTTCCGTTCCTCGCTGTGGTCCGCCTCGGCGGACCGGGCCTCAGTCCGCGACCATCCGCACCGCGCCCGGGGTGTACTCCCGCTGACGGACCACCCGGTACCACCCCTTGGGCAGCGGTATGACCGCGTGCTCCTCGTGCACCACCCGCCCGCCCTCGGGCAGGCGCAGCCAGCCCGAGCCGAACGGCCCCGCCTCCCGGCGCAGTTCGCCGGGGCCGACCACCGCGTGCGCGTGGCCCGTGACCTCGCCGAGCGCCAGCACCATCCGCCCCCGCGCGTCCCGGGGCTGCACGGGCAGCTCGGGCACCCTCGGCGGCACGGCGCTCTCCTCCACCGGCACGATCAGCACGTCTCCCTGGCGGTACATCAGGCCTCCCTCGCCGTCGGACCGGGCCCCGGCGGACGCCGGAACCCCGGGCTCCGCACCGCCGTTCGCGGTCACTCTCCGGAGCCGATACGGAACATAGAGCATGGGTCTGACAACGCGCCCGGTCGGCGACCCGGCCACCGGAATGTCGGTCCCTGCTGGTAGACAGTTGTTCGGCCCGGACCACCGAAGGAGCAGCGCATGACCGTCAACGAGCACCTGGAGCAGTTCCACGGTCTCCCCGTCCTCGACTTCCTCGCCGCGCTGGAGGAGGCCGAGGAGAAGGGCACCGCCGTCAAGCTGCCCGCCCCGGCCGAGGCCGCGTGGAAGGTCGGCGTGTACTACGACTGCGAGCGGCCGTTCGCCGAGGCCTGGCAGGCCTTCCTCGACACGGTCGACACCGAGCAGGTCTCCGCGGTGGTCATCGGCCTGTGGGCCCCGGAGGAGCCGGAGGGCTTCCACGAGGCGCTGGAGGCGATCGTCGCCTCCGCCGCCCGGTTCCCCGCCCTGCGCGCCCTGTTCGTCGGCGACATCACGTACGACGAGTGCGAGATCTCCTGGATCCAGATGTGCGACGTGACACCGCTGCTGACGGCCTTCCCGGCGCTGACGGAGCTGGTGGTCCGGGGCTCGACGGAGGACTGGGAGGGCAACGGCGGGCTCGCGCTCCAGCCGGTGCGCCACGACGCCCTGAAGGCGCTGCGGTTCGAGGCCGGCGGCCTGCCCGCCTCGGTGGTGCGCTCGGTCGCCGGCTGCGACTTCCCCGCCCTGGAGCGGCTGGAGCTGTGGCTCGGCGTCGACAACTACGGCGGTGACACCTCGATCGGCGACCTCGCGCCGTTCCTGGAGGGCACGCGCTTCCCGGCCCTGCGTCACCTGGGCCTGCAGAACTGCGAGTACCAGGACGCGATCGCCTCCTCGGTGGCGCACGCCCCGGTGGTCGCCCGCCTGGAGTCGCTCAGCCTGTCCATGGGCGTCCTGACGGACCAGGGCGCCGCGGCGCTGCTCGAGGGCCAGCCCCTCACGCACCTGCGCTCCCTCGACCTGCACCACCACTACCTCACCGAGGAGATGCAGCAGCGCCTGCGCGAGGCGCTGCCCTCCGTCGAGCTGGACCTCTCCGAGCCCGGCAAGCCCGACGAGCAGTGGCGCTACGTCGCCGTCGCCGAGTAGCCGAACCCGCAGTAGTCGAACCCGCAGTGGTCGAACCTGCGGCAGCCGCCGTCAACCGCCGTCCTCTGGAGCCACCATGGCCGTGTCCCACCACCTCGAAGACTTCCACACTCTTCCGATCCACGAGTTCGCCCCCGAGCACGACGCCGCCGACCGCCCCGCGCCTGGCGAGGCCGCCTGGCGGCTCGCGATCGAGTACGACTCGAAGATCGACTTCGACGAGCTCTGGCAGTCCTTCCTCGACACGGTCGACACCACCGGCGTCCGGGCTCTCGTGATCGGCCCCTGGTGGCGGGGCGGCTACGAGCCCGTGCGCGCCGTGATCGAGACCGTCGTCGACGACGCCGAGCGCCTGCCCGCCCTGGAGGCCCTGTTCCTCGGCGACGTGACGTACGACGAGTGCGAGATCTCCTGGATCCAGATGACGGACGTCACGCCGCTCCTCACCGCGTTCCCGCGCCTGGCCTCCCTGGCGGTGCGCGGGGGCACCGACCTGCGTCTCCAGCCGGTGCAGCACGAGGCGCTGAGGGAACTGCGCTTCGAGGCGGGCGGCCTGCCCGCCCGGGTGGTGCGCGCGGTCGCGGCCTCCGAACTCCCCTCCCTGGAGCGGCTGGAGCTGTGGCTCGGCGTCGACGAGTACGGCGGTGACTCCACGCTGGACGACATCGCGCCCTTCCTCGACGGCTCCCGCCTGCCGAAGCTGCGCCACCTCGCGCTGGCCAACAGCGAGTTCCAGGACGAGATAGCCGCCGCCGTGGCCCACGCCCCCGTGGTGGCCCGCCTGGAGACGCTCGACCTGTCCATGGGCCTGCTCACCGACGAGGGCGTCGCGGCGCTGATCGAGGGCCAGCCCCTCACACACCTGCGCTCCCTCGACCTGCACCACCACTACCTCTCCGAGGAGGTCCAACAGCGCCTGTGCGAGTCCCTGCCCGGAGTCACGGTCGACCTCTCCGAGGACGAGAGCCACGAGGACGACGAGGACCGCTACGTCGCGGTCGCCGAGTAGGAACGAGCAGGAAGGAGAAGGGGCCCTCACCATGGCACTGCGGCTGACCGTCCTGGGCAATCCCGGGCACCGGCGGGTGACGCTGTTCGCCGCCGCGGCCCGGGCCGCCGGCCTGCCCGAGCCCGCCGTCCTGCCCTGGCTGGACGTCCTGCGCGGCCACGCCCGCCTGCCCGAGCCGTCCGAGGGCGCTCTGCTGCGGATCGAGTCGCCCGGCGAGGAGCCCCTGGTCGACGAGTTGCTGCGCGGCCCGGTGCTCGGCGCCGGCTACGCCCCGACGCGGGTCGAGGGCACGGCCGCCTGGTACGCGGGGGTCATGGCGGCCCTGCGCGCTCTGGCGGCCCGCCCGGGCCTGCGGCTGCTGGGCGATCCGGAGGAGATCGCGGTGATGTTCGACAAGCGCCGCGCCCACGCCCTGCTCTCCGGCGCCGGGGTGCCCGTGCCCCGGGCGCTGGGCGGCGAGGTGTCGGGCTGGGAGCACCTGCGCGAGCGCCTGTCGGAGGCCGGTCTGCGCCGGGTCTTCGTCAAGCCCGCGCACGGCTCCTCCGCCTCCGGGGTGACGGCCCTGGAGTTCGGCCCGCGCGGCCGGGTGATGGCCACGACCTCGGTCGAGCTCACCGGCGGCGGTCTGCACAACTCGCTGCGGGTGCGCCGCTACGACCGCGAGCGGGACGTCGCGGCGATCGTCGACGCCCTCGCGCCCGACGGACTCCACGTCGAGCAGTGGGTGCCGAAGGCCTCGCAGTCCGGCCGCTCGGCGGACCTGCGGGTGGTGGTGGTCGCGGGCCGGGCCACCCACGTGGTGGTGCGCACCGCCGCCCAGCCGATGACCAACCTCCACCTCGGCGGCGCCCGGGGCAGTCTGGCCGCCGCCGAGGAGGCGGCCGGGGCCGCCTGGCCGGCCCTGCTCGAGACGGCCGAGCGCGCGGCCGCCTGCTTCCCCCGCTCGCCGATGGTCGGCGTCGACGTCCTGCCCACGGCGGGCTGGCGCCGGGCGCTGGTCGGCGAGGTGAACGCCTTCGGCGACCTGCTGCCCAACCTCACGGGGCTGCCCGGCGGCCCCGCCGAGGGCCTCGACACCTACGGCGCCCAGCTCGCCGCACTCCTCGACCCCGCCCCGACGAACGACCGGATCCTGGACCACGCCCGATGAACCACCACGCCTTCCCCACCCGATCGCCCGAGCCCGAGCCCGACATGAACGCCGTCGTGGGCAGCCACGACCTGCTGCTCGTCACCCTCGACACGCTCCGCTTCGACGTCGCCGAGGAGCTGGCCGCCGCCGGGCGCCTGCCGAACCTCGCGGCCCACCTGCCCGGCGGCCGCTGGGAGCGCCGCCACTCCCCGGGCAGCTTCACCTACGCCTCCCACCAGGCGATCCTGGCCGGCTTCCTGCCCACGCCGGCCTCCCCGAACGGCCCGCACCCGCGCCTGTTCGCGGCCCGCTTCGCCGGTTCGGAGAGCACCGCCCCGCGCACCTGGGTCTTCGACGCCCCCGACCTGCCCACCGCCCTCGCCTCGGCCGGCTACCGGACGGTCTGCATCGGCGGCGTCGGCTTCTTCAACAAGCAGGGCCCGCTCGGCTCCGTCCTGCCGGGCCTGTTCCAGGAGAGCCACTGGGAGCCGGGCATGGGCGTGCCCTCCCCGACATCCTTCGAGGAGCAGGTCGCCCGCGCGGAGCTGGTCGCCGCCGAACAGCCCGCCGACCAGCCGCTGTTCCTCTTCCTGAACGTCTCGGCGCTGCACCAGCCGAACTGGTTCCACCTGCCCGGCGCCACCCGCGAGTCGGGCGACTCCCGTGAGAGCCACGCCGCCGCCCTGCAGTACGTGGACGCCCACATCGGCCGCCTGTTCGCGGCGATGAGCGCGCGCCGCCCCTGCTTCGCGATCGTCTGCTCCGACCACGGCACGGCGTACGGCGAGGACGGCTACGTCGGGCACCGGATCGGCCACGAGGTGGTCTGGACGGTCCCGTACGCCCACTTCACCCTCCCCCGACGGCCCGCTGCAGCCACCTCCGAGGAGCCCGCATGACCATCGCACCGGCGCTCCCCGAGTCGCCGTACCAGTCGTACGTCTACGCCTACCCGCACAAGACGGCCTACCGCCCGCTCGACGACCGCCCGTCGCTGGCGGGCCTGTGGAGCGGCGAGCCGCAGCACGCGCTCTCGCTCTACCTGCACATCCCGTTCTGCGAGGTGCGCTGCGGCTTCTGCAACCTGTTCACCCGCATCGGCAGCCCGGACGGCCTGGCCACGGCCTACCTGGACGCCCTGGAGCGCCAGGCGGCCGCCGTCCGCTCGGCCCTGGACGAGGGCGCCCGGTTCGCCCTGGCGGCCTTCGGCGGCGGCACCCCGACGTACCTGACCGCCGGCGAGCTGGAGCGGCTGTGCGACATAGCCGAGCGGGGAACGGGCGCCGACCTGAAGGCGATCCCGCTCTCCGTCGAGGCCTCCCCCGCGACCTCGACCGCCGACCGGCTGGAGGTGCTGGCCGCCCGGGGCACCACCCGGCTGAGCCTGGGCGTGCAGTCCTTCGACGACACCGAGGCCCGCTCGGCCGTCCGCCCGCAGAAGCGCGCCGAGGTGGAGGCGGCCCTCGGCCGCATCCGCGCCGCCGGGTTCCCCGTCCTCAACATCGACCTCATCTACGGCATCGACGGCCAGACGGAGGCCAGTTGGCTCCGCTCCCTCGACGCCGCGCTCGCCTGGCGGCCCGAGGAGCTGTACCTCTACCCGCTGTACGTCCGCCCGCTGACGGGCCTGGCCCGGCGCGGCGACCAGGAGAGCCCGGCGGCCTGGGACGAACGCCGCCTCGCCCTGTACCGCGCCGGCCGCGACCACCTGCTCGCCGAGGGCTACGAGCAGGTGTCGATGCGGATGTTCCGCCGCGCCGCCTCCCCGCAGGCCGGGGCGAGCGAGTACGCCTGCCAGACGGACGGCATGGTCGGCCTGGGCTGCGGGGCCCGTTCCTACACCTCCGGGCTGCACTACTCCTTCGACTACGCGGTGAACGCCACCGAGGTCCGGAACATCATCGACGAGTACGTCGCCACCGACGACTTCCACCACGCCCGCCACGGCCACCGGATGAACCCCGAGGAGGCCCGGCGCCGCCACCTGGTGCAGTCACTGCTCCAGGCCGAGGGCCTGCCGCTGGCCGACTACCGCGCCCGGTTCGGCGCCTCGCCCGGCCATGACTTCCCCACCGAACTCGCCCGGTTCGCCGAGCGCGGCTGGCTGGAGGAGGACGCCCTGCGGCTGCGCCTCACACCCAAGGGGCTGGCGCACTCCGACGCGATCGGCCCGGCGCTCTTCTCCCCCGAGGTGCGCGCGCTGATGAAGGGGTACGAGGCGAAGTGACCTTCCTCGGCCTGCCGTCCGCCGCGCCTCCGACCGGTGACGCGGAGAGCCCGCGCGACCTCACGCTGCTCTACCGCGGCCCGCTCTCCTCCTGCGACTACGACTGCCCGTACTGCCCGTTCGCGAAGCGCCGCGACACTCCCGAGCAACTGCGCGCCGACCGGGCCGCGCTGGAGCGCTTCACCGGCTGGGCCGCCGGCCGGGCCGGTGCGGGCGACACGCTGTCCCTGCTGTTCACCCCGTGGGGAGAGGGGCTGGTGCGCTCCTGGTACCGGCGGGCGCTGGTCGAGCTGAGCCGGCTCCCGCACGTGCGCCGGGTGGCGATCCAGAGCAACCTGAGCTGCCGCACCGGCTGGCTCGCCGGGGCCGACCTCGACACGCTCGCCCTCTGGGTCACCTACCACCCCGGCCAGGTCACCCGGGAGCGCTTCCTCGCCAAGTGCCGGGAGCTGGACGGGCTGGGCGTGCGGTACAGCGTCGGCGTGGTGGGACAACCGGAGCACCTGGAGGAGGCCCGCCGCCTGCGCTCGGACCTCGCCGGGGGCGTCTACCTGTGGGTCAACGCCGCCGAGGGGCTGACGTACACGGACACCGAGGCCGCCGACTGGGCCGCGCTCGACCCGCACTTCGCCTACAGCCGGCACGCCCACCCCAGCGCCGGCCGCCCCTGCCGCACCGGCGAGTCGGTGCTCTCGGTCGACGGGGACGGCACGGTGCGCCGCTGCCACTTCGTCCGCGACGAGCTCGGCAACCTCTACGACGGCTCCTACCGCGCCCGACTCGGGCCCCGCCCCTGCCCGTTGCCCGTCTGCGACTGTCACATCGGCTACGTCCACCTGGAGACCCTGCCGCTCTACGAACTCTTCGGATCGGGCGTGCTCGAGCGGGTGCCGCAGGCCTGGCCGGTGACCGTCTCCTGACGGTCAATGAAAATCGGTTGCGGGCAGGCCACTTGATGTGGCAGCGTACGAACTGCCCCGCAGGACCAGCGCCGTGGAAAGGAGGCCCACCATGCCGAGCGTGATACCACCCGCCGCCGTGCCGGGCCTCGTGCTGGGCGACACGCCGCCTCGCGCTTCGACGCGCGAGCCGCGCCTGCCCTGAGGCCCACGCCCGCCACCGCTGCGGCGCCGTACGGCGTTTCCCGCTGCTCGCCTCCTCGTCGAAGTGCTCTTCGTGCCCCCTTGCACGCTCGATCACGAGGAGCCCCGGTGTCCGACACCCATCGGCCCGCCATCACCCTGTCCGCCCTCGGCCTCCGCTGGCACAGCGAGAACGGCACCCCCGCGCCGCGCCGGCTGATCGCCGCCGACCCGACCCTGCCCACCCGAGCCGCCTACCAACTCGCCTGTGAGAGCACCGCCCTGCTCTGGCACGGCGACTACCCGGGCGCGCTCCGACTTCTGCACGCCATGCGCCGCCACGCCGAGCGGCCCCGATCCCGATCCCGACAATCCACCGTCCGCACCGACGCGCCCGTCCCCGGGAGCCCGGCCGAGGCCTTCCGGCGGCACCGCCGGGAACGCGCCTGCCTCGCCCGCGCCCTCGCCATGCTCGTGGTCCCGCTCGGCACCGACCACCGCATCCCGCTCGACGGCGCGCCCGATGTCCGCGAGGCCTGCCGGGCCGCCTACGGGCCGATCCTTGACAACAGAATCGTGTCCCTGCGCGAACTGCTCGGGGTGGTGGGCGCCCACCAGTGGCGGGCGAGGGGCGTTGAGGTGCCTGCCCTCGGCGCACGCGTCCACCCGCACTACGGGGTGTTCGCCCCGGTGCGCGGTGAGTACGTGGGCCTCGTCGCCCGGGCGCCGCTGCCCCCGGCCGCCCGGGAGCACCCCACCGCGTACGACCTGGGCACCGGCACCGGGGTGCTCGCCGCCGTGCTCGCCCGGCGCGGCCTCGGCCCCGTCCTGGTGACCGACGTCAACCCGCGCGCCCTCGCCTGCGCCCAGGACAACGCCCGCAGGCTCGGCCTGGCCGACCGCATCCTGCCGGGCGGGTCCGCCCTCTACCCGCCGGGCACCGAGCGGGTCGCGCTCGTGGTGTGCAATCCGCCCTGGCTGCCGCACCACACCACCTCCACCCTCGACCAGGGCGTCTACGACCCGGGCGGCCGGATGCTGCACGGCTTCCTGGACGGCCTCGCCCGCCGGCTCCTGCCCGGCGGCGAGGGCTGGCTGGTCCTCTCCGATCTCGCCGAACACCTCGGCCTGCGAACCCGCGACGACCTGCTGTCCGCCATCGCCGCCGCCGGGCTGCGCGTCCACGGGCGGCTCGACACCCGGCCGAGCCATCCGCGGGCGACCCACCCCGACCCCGCGGACCCGCTGCACGCGGCGCGCGCCGCCGAGACCACCTCGCTCTGGCGGCTCACCCCGGCTTGACACCCGGTCACCAGTCGCGCACGGCCCGAAGCGACCGCTCCCAGCCGTGGGCATCCGGCCCGCGGCTCCCTAGCCTGGAAGAAGGAGGAGGCGAATCACCATGCTGGGAGACGCACCCGTACTGGCCATGATCCCCGCCACCGACCTGGCGCGGGCCAAGGCCTTCTACAGCGACACCCTAGGACTCAAACTCGTCGACGAGACCGCTGAAGACGTCACCTTCGAGAGCGGCGGCACCCGGTTCGGCATGTACGAGACCCCGAGCGGCGGCCAGGCCGCGCACACCCTGGCCAGCTTCAAGGTCGGCGACCTCGACGCGGAGATGGCGGCCCTGCGGGACCGTGGCGTCACGTTCGAGGAGTACGAATTCCCCGGTCTCACGACCAAGGGCGGGGTCGCCGTGGGCAGTGACGGCCTGCGGGCCGCCTGGTTCAAGGACTGCGAGGGCAACATCCTCTGCCTGGCCGAGCGGCCCGCCGCGTAGGCACCCGCTCGTCCACCCCTCACCCGGGGGCCGGGCCGCGCCCGTGACGGGCGGTCCGGCCCCCGGCCGGGGCGGCGTGCGCTCACCGCCCGCGCACCCGCCGCCAGAGCGCACGGGCCGTCGCCACCGGGTCGAAGGCGCCCGGGCGGCCCCGGGTGATCGGGTAGCAGGCCAGCCCGATCAGCGCCGCGCTCAGGTGGCCGATGCTGGTGTAGTCGCGGTGCTGGTGGACGCCGAGCACGTACACGGCCAGCACCCCGGCCACGTACAGGTACCGCCAGGGCTTGACGATCAGGTACGCCATCACCCCGACCACCCCGGCCAGGGCGTAGCTGACGCCGTAGTCGAGGGTGTAGACGGCCTTCGCCGGGGCGAGGCCCCGGTGGATCGCCCAGCCGAGCACGCCCTCGCTGAGGTAGGTCGCGCCCACGTGGGCGATCATCGCCACCGAGATCCAGCGCAGCGAGCCCAGCCAGCGCTCCACGGGCACGTGGAAGAGGTTGTAGAGCACGAAGTAGGTCGGCCAGCCGCCGCCGGCGATCCACAGCGCGCTGGTCACCAGGACACGGACGGGTGACACCTGGAGGTGGTGCAGGTTGGTGGAGCGCCGCTCCAGGATGCGGTCGGCCGTGGCGTGGTCGACGTGCCGGATGATCTGCGTGGTGACGAGCAGCACGGCCAGCCAGGCGTAGCTGCCCGGGGCGCTGCGCACGTAGGCCCGCACGGCCTGCCCGGCCCTCGCCCACCAGGGCTCGCGCCACTCCCGGCCCGACCCGCCGGTGCTGCCGGTCATCGACACCTCCTCGCCGGTCCCCTTCACCCTCGCCCCGGCACCCCGGCGGTGCGCCGACGCGCTGCACTGTTCGGGTGAGTCCCCGGGGCGGGCGCCACCAACCCCTTGCCCCCGGGGCCCACCTCGCACGTCATACCCACCACCGGCGACTGACGTACGCTGGCGCCTGACCGCCCGGGCCGCACAGCAAAGGCACCACGCACCATGAGGGACAGCCTCTCCACGGACGAACGCCCCATCCCGGGCGCGGAGAGGGCCCAGCACCCCGCCCTCCGCGTGCTCTCCCGGCTGCGGCTGACCACGGTCTACGTCCTGCTGCTCACCGCGATGGCCGCCTGGTTCGCCAACCAGGGCCACGCGGAGCGGGCCCGCTTCGTCCGGCACAACAGCAGCAACGTCCATCACATGGAAGTGGGCAAGTGGTGGACCATGATCACCAGCGCCCTGGTGGTCGACGGCGTGCCCGCCTGGGCGGGCATCGGGGCGGTGGCCGTGGTCCTGGGCCTGGCCGAATGGCGCTGGGGTGCCCTCAGGGCCGGAGCGGTCTTCCTCTTCGGACACCTGGGCGCCACCCTGCTCACCGAGGGCGCGATGTGGGTCATGCTCGTCGCCCACATCCCGGGCGCGCTCTCCCGGGCGCGGGACGTCGGCATCAGCTACGGGCTGGTCGCCACGGCCACCTGCCTGCTCGCCCTCGGCCCGGCGCCGCTGCGCCGGTTCGGCCTCCCGGCACTCGCCCTCGCCCTGGCGGGAGCGTGGGCGACGGACCAGCAACTGGCCGACGCCGGGCACCTGGTGGCCTTCGCCCTCGGCCTGCTCGCCTCCCGTTCGGCATGGCTGCGTGTCAGGGCCCGTACAAGGCGCTGACCGCTCCACCACGGCCTCCTCGGCCCACAAACCGAACCCGCCGCGCCACCTGCCCCTTCACCGGGGCGTCACCTGAACCGCACCGGACCCGCCCCGCGTCGATATCGGGGGAGGCCGATTCCGCCGAGCGGTCGACGGCTATCATGCGTGAACGTTCAACCGGTTGTCGGCGCGGCTGTGGTGACAACCATTCAGGTCACTGGAGGGGGACCGAGATGACCACACCCGAGGACGGCACGGACGCCGTGGAACCGGAAGGCTCGCACCAGGGCGCCGAGGCGTTCAGGTCGGAGGCCGACGCCGAATCGGTGACGCTGGAGACCGACCGGCCGCACCCGGCGCGGATCTACGACTACTGGCTCGGCGGCAAGGACAACTTCCCTCCGGACCGCGCGGCCGCCGAGCACGCCATCTCCGTCTCCCCCGACATCCCGCAGGCCGCGCGCGAGAACCGCGCCTACCTGCGCCGCGCCGTGCGGCTCGCCGTCGAGGCCGGTATCCGCCAGTTCGTCGACATCGGCTCCGGCCTGCCCGCCCAGGGCAACGTCCACGAGGTGGCGCAGGAGATAGCCCCCGACGCCCGGGTGGTCTACATCGACAACGACCCGATCGTGCTGGCCCACGGCCGCGCCCTGCTCGCGGACAACCGCTCCACCACCGTGCTCACCGGCGACCTGCGCGATCTGGACGAGCTGCTCGACCGCCCCGCGCTGCGCGAGCTGATCGACCTCTCCAAGCCGGTGGCCGTCCTGATGATGGCGGTCCTGCACTTCGTGGACGACGACCAGGCCACCGCCGCCGTCCGGGCCGTGCACAAGAGAGTCGTCCCGGGCAGCTACCTGCTGCTCTCGCACAGCACCGCCGAGGGCAACCCCGAGCGCGCCGCCGCGGCCGCCAGGACCTGGGACAAGACCACTTCCGGCATCCGACTGCGCAACCGGGCGCGGGTGGAGGAGTTCTTCGAGGGCTGGGAGCTGCTGGAGCCCGGCGTGGACTTCGTCCCGCTCTGGCGCCCGGAGGGCTCCACCCACGGTTCCACCCGCTGGATGTACGCGGGCGCGGGCCGCAAGATCTGACGCCGCCCACCCCCATACTCGCCCTTGCTCGCCGCAGGCCGGATTCCCCCGAGGGAGCCCGGCCTGCGGCACCATCCGGCCCAATTCGCGGGCCGAGCACGACAGTTGACCCCGAAGAGGCGGCACTTCCCGCCGCCGTCCCGGCCGACGCGATCGTATTGTCTTGCGGAACTCTGCAAATTTATGCCAGAGTACGGGCATCGGATACATCGAGATCCCCACAGTCGCTAGTCAACATCGCTGAGTCAGGAGCCCGCTCCCCGCGGGTCAAGGGTGCACCCATGTCGAAGGTCTTGAGCAAGCTGCCGGTCGGAGAGAAGATCGGCATCGCATTCTCCGGTGGTCTGGACACCTCGGTGGCCGTCGCGTGGATGCGCGAGCACGGCGCCGTCCCGTTCGCCTACACGGCCGACATCGGCCAGTACGACGAGCCGAACCTGGCCGACGTCCCGGCCCGTGGCCGCGCCTACGGCGCCGAGCAGGCCCGGCTGGTGGACTGCCGGGCCGCCCTGGTCGAGGAGGGCCTCGCCGCCCTCGCCTGCGGCGCCTTCCACATCCGCTCCGCCGGGCAGACGTACTTCAACACCACCCCGCTCGGCCGGGCCGTGACCGGCACCCTCCTGGTGCGCGCCATGCAGGAGGACGAGGTCTCGATCTGGGGCGACGGCTCCACCTACAAGGGCAACGACATCGAGCGGTTCTACCGCTACGGCCTGCTCGCCAACCCCAGCCTGCGGATCTACAAGCCGTGGCTGGACTCGGCCTTCGTCACCGAGCTCGGCGGCCGCAAGGAGATGTCCGCCTGGCTCTCCGAGCGCGACCTCCCCTACCGGGACTCCGCCGAGAAGGCCTACTCCACCGACGCCAACATCTGGGGCGCCACCCACGAGGCCAAGCGGCTGGAGTACCTGGACACCTCGATGGAGATCGTCAGCCCGATCATGGGCGTGGCCTTCTGGGACCCGTCGGTCGAGATCGCGACCGAGGACGTCACCGTCGAGTTCGAGTTCGGCCGGCCCGTCCGGATCAACGGCCAGGCGTTCGCCGACGACGTGGCGCTGGTGCACGAGGCCAACACCATCGGCGGTCGGCACGGCCTCGGCATGTCGGACCAGATCGAGAACCGGATCATCGAGGCCAAGAGCCGGGGCATCTACGAGGCCCCCGGCATGGCGCTGCTGCACATCGCCTACGAGCGGCTGCTCAACGCCATCCACAACGAGGACACCCTCGCCACGTACCACACCCAGGGCCGGCGGCTCGGTCGGCTGATGTACGAGGGCCGCTGGTTCGACCCGCAGGCGCTGATGCTGCGCGACAGCCTGCAGAAGTGGGTCGGCCACGGCGTCACCGGCAGCGTCACGCTGCGGCTGCGGCGGGGCCAGGACTACTCGGTGATCGACACCCAGGGCCCGCACTTCAGCTACCACCCGGAGAAGCTGTCGATGGAGCGCAGCGTGGACGCCGCGTTCGTCCCGGACGACCGGATCGGTCAGCTGACCATGCGCAACCTGGACATCGCCGACTCCCGCAGCAAGCTGGAGCAGTACGCCGTCCACGGCCAGCTGGCGCCGTGGACCGGGCTGATCGGCGAGCTCGCCCCGGGCGGCGCGGCGCCGATCGCGGCCGGCACGGGCGACGAGGCGGAGTCCAGCGCCCTGGACCACGCCGCGATCGAGTCCGGCACGGACTGATCCCCTGACGGCCCGGCCGGAGCTGTCCACCGCGGCTCCGGCCGGAGCCTGCCCCCTGCGCGCCGGGGCGCTGTACCCACCCTTGGGTACAGCGGCCCCGGCCGTTCCCCCGGCCCCGTCGCCGGGCCTGTCCGCTCTGGGCGCCCGAGCACCGCGCCGCCCCGGCCGTTGCTGCGCACGCCGCCCAACCGGCCCGAGCAGCCCGAGCAGCACACACGGCGCCCGTCACCGTATCCGCACCACGCCCCGCCCCCGGACTGCGCGCACGCCCAGCCGGGCGTCGCCGAGCGCGGCGGCGGCCCCGGCCCGCTGCCGGGCCGCGACCGCGTCCCGCAGCGTCAGCAGGATCTCGCCGTCGTAGTGCTCCGCCAGCAGGCGGGCCAGCCGGGCGGTGCCGCCGGGGCGGGCGTCGGGAGCCAGGTCGGGCAGTCGGCCCGGCGCACTGAGGTCCTGCGCCTGGACGGCCCAGCGGGCGGCGTCGCCGGCCTCGCCCTCGGCGGCGTAGTGCACGGCGAGGCAGTGCACGGACAGCTGGTCGCCGTGCTGGGCGGCGATCCGCCACCAGAACACGCCGTCGCCCGTGCGCCCCATGCCGTAGAACAGGCAGCCGAGGGTGCGCAGGGCCGCCTTCTCGCCGAGTTCGAGGTCGAGGGCCAGCTCGCCCGGCTCCGCTGCGCCCGCGACGGCCGCGCACAGGTGCCGCAGGTCCCGCCGCAGCTCGGCGCGCCGGCCGCCACCCGGCGGGTCGCCGGAAGCCGGTCCGGAGACCGCGCCGGGGCCCGATCCCCTGCCCGAGCCCGCTCCCGGGGCCGAGCCGTGCGCGGGCCGCGCGGCGGACGGCGGGCGGGCCGGGCGCTCGCGCGCCGACGCGGGGGGCCGCCGGGCGGTGGCCAGGCGCTCGGCGAGCCGGCGGGTGAAGTCGACCGGGTCGTGGTCGCGGAACTCCCGTTCCAACTCGGCGGCGTGCGCGTCCAGCAGTTCGGCGGCCTTCATCGCGCCTCCCCGTCGTCCGGGTGTTCCAGCAGGTACTCGAGGTGGCGCCGCCCGAGGCTGTAGTACGTGCGGGCGGTGGTGTGGGCGATGCCGAGCGCCCGTCCGATGTCGGGGTAGGACAGGCCGGCCTGGCGCAGCCGGACGACGTCGGCCTGGACGGGTGCGGCGCGCGCGAGTTCGTCCATGGCCCAGTCGAGGGCGTCGAGTTCGGCGAGTTCCTCCAGTTCGTCCTGGCTGGTGTCCGGGCGGCGCTGGGCGATGACCCGCAGCCGTTTGCGCTCGGTGCGGCGGCGGTCGCGCAGGACGTCGACGACCGCGTCCTTGAGGACCTTGAAGCCGAAGGCCTGCGGGTCCTCGCTGGCGAGGGCGCGGCGCCAGTTCTTGTACAGGGTGGCGCCGGCGTTCTGGACGGCGTCCTGGGCATCCTCACGGTGGTGCAGGCGCTGCTGGGCGTAGCGGAGGTATCCGGGGTTCTCGCGGGTGAAGAAGGCCTCGAAGTCGGCCGGAAGGTCGGCGAGCGGGTCCGCCCGCAGGGCCGGTTCCTCACCCGGCCCGGGGGTGCTCACACCCGTCCCCCTTTCGTGGGTCAACTGGCCGGCCCACCGGGTGGCACGCCGACGGCCCGTGGAGGGGCTCGTGGTGTAACCGTCCGGGAGGTGCGGATTGTCGACCGGATCGGGCGGACAATTGGCGAACGTTTCCGTTCGTTTCCGACCACCGCCGCTGACCTGGCGGTTCGACCCGATCGGCCCCCACCGAGCCGCGGCCACGTGACCCAGATCACAGCACGCGGCCGCCCGGCTTGACAAGCGCCGTCGCGCCACCCCCGCGCCACCGGCAGGCCCGCACTACGGGACGGGCTCCACCGCAGCCGCGTCGAGCTCGGCGGTCAGCCGATCCAGCAGCCCGCGCAGCGCGGCCAGGTCCTCGACGGGCAGCCCCGTCGCGGCGAGCAGCCTGCGGGGCACCTCCACGGCGCGCTCCCGCAGGGCCGCGCCCTCCCCGGTGAGGCGGACGGTCACCGAGCGCTCGTCCTCGGCGCTGCGCTCCCGAGCCACCAGCCCGGCCGCCTCCAGCCGCTTGAGCAGCGGGGAGAGCGTCCCGGAGTCGAGGCGCAGCCGTTCGCCGATCCGCTTGACGGGCGCCTCGCCGTCCTCCCAGAGCACGAGCATGACGAGGTACTGGGGGTAGGTGAGCCCGAGGTCCTTGAGCAGCACCCGGTAGACGCCGCCGAAGGCGCGCGAGGCCGCGTTCAACGAGAAGCAGATCTGCTGGTCGAGGCGGAGCAGGTCCTCGTCCGCCATACCGGGGAGCGTGGTCATGCCCTCCATGGTACCGATCGATGCCGCACCATCGAGTGCCGCACGATCAAGCGTCATGCCATTCAGTTGTGCGCAACTCAATTGCGTGCTCTACTTGTCCTCGTCACCACACGAAGCCTTCCGAAGGGACGCACCATGGACGCGATCTACACCGCCGCCGCCACCGCCAACGGCCGCGAGGGCCGCGCCGTCAGCTCCGACGGCCGACTGGACCTCGCCCTCGCCATGCCCCAGGCGCTCGGCGGCGACGGCAACGGCACCAACCCCGAGCAGCTGTTCGCGGCCGGCTACGCGGCCTGCTTCGCCAGCGCCCTCGGCCTGGTCGGCCGCCAGGCCCGGGTGGACACCGGCGAGATCTCCGTCACCGCCGAGGTGTCCATCGGCAAGGACGGCGCGGGCTTCGGCCTCGCCGTGGTGCTGCGCGTCGAGCTGCCGGAGTCCCTCGCGGGCGAGGCCGGCGAGCTGCTGGTCAAGCAGGCGCACGAGGTCTGCCCGTACTCCCGCGCCACCCGGGGCAACATCCCGGTCGAGCTCGTCGTCGAGTAGTCCCGCCGGCCCCGCCGCAGGAGGTCAGCCCTCCCCCGGCTCGCCGCCCGGCCCGTTCGCGGAGCGCAGGGTGGCGAGCCGTCGCCGGTACTCCTCCTCGTCGATCTCGCCCCGGGCGAACCGCTCCGCCAGCAGTTGCTCCGGCGTCGGCCCGTGCGGCGCACCGCCGGGGCCCGGTCCGCCCGGTCCGCCCGTCCAACCGTGCCGCCAGGCCGGTCCGGGGCCCGCCGCGCCGTGCTGGAGCGGATCCCGCGTCCGGGAGGCGGAACGGAGCAGGACGACGGCGAGCAGGACCAGCAGAAGGACCAGGAGCGAGCCGACCACCACCATCCCGATGCCCCAGCCGCCCAGCCCGTGGTCGAACCCGCGTCCGTATCCGTGCCAGTGCCCGTGCCTCATCAGGACCTCCTCCTCCGGCCCCTTCGGGCCCGCCGAGGCGATCAGCGCCTTACCACCATCCTGCGCCCGTCAGCGGCCGGAGCGACCCGGGAGACCTGAGGAAAGCCTGAGAAATCGTTCCGGCACCGGGCGGGCCCTCCGGCCGGGGTAGCGTGCCCACCATGGCCCACCACCCGCCCGCCGACGACCGCTCCCCCGAGCGGCTCGTCGCCGCCGGACTGCTGCGCCGCCACGAGGACCCGACCCGGCACCCGACGCTGGGCGGCTCGCCGGTCTCCTACGTCTCCACCCCGCTGTGGGCCGAGCTGTCCGCCCTGGCCATAGCGCCGAACGCCGCCGAGGCCACGGCCGCCGCGCTGCTGCGCGAGCTCGCCGCCCAGGCCGTCGACGCGGCCCTCGCCCCCGGCAACGAGGCCGCCCCGCGCGACGACCTGTACGAGACGGACCCCGCCCACATCGGCCCCCACCGCCGCACGGTCTGGTTCCGCCGCTCGGGACCGCACGGTCCGATCACCGCCCTGTTCCCTTCGTAGGGCCCGCCGGGGCGGCCACCCCAACGAGCCCTGGGCGAAGGGTGGTTCAGCGCTCCACCTGGAGGCTGTGGCAGACCCAGCTGAGCCGGTCCGGCCCGTCCAGCGGCGGGCGGTCGTGGTACGTCCCGTCCGCCACCGAGAGGTTGACGATCAGGTAGGCGTGCCAGGCGGCGCCGACGCCGTGCAGGTCCGCGTAGACGAGTTCGTCCTCCACGTACCAGTCCACCGAGTGCGAGCCGAGGGCCACGCGCAGGCCGATGGTGGCGCCCGGGGCGACGCCGGAGCCGCCGCCGTGCCAGTAACGGAAGCCCCCGCGCACGTGGTTGGAGATCTCCAGCAGGTCGGGGTTGTCGGGGTGGTACTCGAAGACGTCCACCTCGTTGCCGCCGTCGCGCCAGGTCCAGATCGCGGGCCAGGCGCCGAGTTCGGCGGGCAGCGTCACCCGCGCCGACAGCACGTCCCCGGTGCGCAGTTGGAAGCCGTCCGGACTGCCCTCGGTGGTGAGCAGGTTGCAGGTCCAGAGCCCGCCCGTACGCCGCCGGGAGGCGGTGAACACGCCGCCGGGGCAGTGGTCGCGGCTGAGGAAGTCGAGTTTGTGGTCGCTCCGATTGGTCGGGCCCATTCTCGGGTATGCGCTGGTGCGCCCGGCGATCCACTGCCTGGTCGAAGTGAAGTCCGCGTCGAACACGACTGTCACGGCCGCCTCCCCGAAGCTCCGGAGTCCCGGCAGTCTGCGGAGCCGGGCACACAGAGTGAGTTACCCGATACGCTCCGCAGTATGCGAACGGGATCACCCGGACCCGGCGCGGGGCCATCTCCGGGGCCGATCCCCCGGGCCGCTCCCCTGGTCAGCCGACCGGTGACGGCGCCCCGCCGGCCTCCAGGCGGTCGGTCACCGAGATCACGCCGTCCACCGACCGGCACAGGTTGAGCACGATCGGCACCAGGTGCGGTTCGGGGACGGTGCCGCTGAGCACCACCCGGCCCTGGATGACCTCCACCCCGACCTGCGCCGGGCTGACCCCCTCGATCCGGCCGAGCACCTCCTCGACGATCTCCCGCCGGATCACCACGTCCTCGCGCAGGAAGACCCGCAGCAGGTCCCCCCGGCTGACCATGCCGACCACCCGCCCGTCCGTGTCCAGGACGGGCAGCCGCTTGAGGCCGTGCCGGCTCATCAGCCGCGCCGCCGCGACGACGCTCGTGTCGGGCGTGGTGCAGACCGGCTGGGCCGTCATCAGGTCGGCGGCCGTGACCGAGCCGCCCTCGCCGACCCGTGCGGGCTCGGGGGCGGGAAGCAGGCTGTGCGGGTCCTCCTGCGCGGCCAGGGTCCGCAGCAGGTCGGCCTCGGAGACCACCCCGAGCGGCCGGCCGTCCGGGTCGACCACCGGAACGCCGGTGATGTCGTACTCGGTCAGCAACGCCACGATCTCCCGGAAGCCGGTCTCGGGAGCGACCCGGACCACGGGGCTGGTCATCACTGATTCGACGGTGGCATGCCGCACGCCGGTTCACCTCGTCCACCACGCTGGGCCCACCGGGTGCGGATCGTCCCGGTCGGTACCCGCAGCATCGCGCCCGGCGGGCCGTAAAGCCAGGGTCCATGGGGCCGAACGGGTGGGACCTTCGGCCCGGGGACTCTGACGGGAAACCGACGGAACACCCTCCGGACGGCGCAACCATCACATGATCGACTCGTTGGACCGTCCACCACGACAGCACGGACGGCACCGGGAGGGCCCGTTGGCAGCACGGACGGTGGGCGCGGCCTGGCGGCGACGGGGCGCCTCGCAGCGGCCGGTGGCGCTGGCGGAGGCCGCGCTGGTGCGCCACTACCGCAGGCTGGTGCGCCTCGCCTACCTGGCGCTGCCCGCCGACCGCGACCGGCACACCCGGGTGCTCGCCGCCCACGCCGCCGTCCAGCGGGCGCTGCCCCCGCCCTGGCCCCGGCGCGCCGACCGGACCGCCGCGGCGGAGGAGGGGGAGGAGTACACCCGCCTGCGCCACCGCGTGCTGCGCGCAGCCCTGCGCCCGCACCTGGCGCACCGGCTGCTGCCGGCGCCCCGGGTGTGGGGCCTGCGGCTGTTCACCCCGCACGGCGGCGGGGAGGACGCGGCGCTCGACCACGCGCTCGCCGCCCTGGACGCCCCGGCGCGGGCCGCGTACGCCCTGCGCGCCGTCGAGGGCCTCGCGCCGGAGGCCGCCGCCGAGGTGCTGCGCGCGGCGGGGGTCGAACGGGCCGAGGAGGCCGTCGCCGCCGCGGCCGGCCTCCCCGAGGGCCCGTCGGCCGAGCCGCCCGCCTTCGACCCCTGCGCCGTCCGGGTCCAGCCCACCGACCTGCTGCGCCGCCGCCGCACCCTGACCGCCGCGCTTGCCGTGGCGGTGCTCGGGCTGACCACCACCGCCGCCGTGCTCGGCGACTCCGCGCCCGCCGCCGCGCCGCACACCGGAGCGGCCCCCGGCACCGCGGTGGACCGGGCGCGCCTCGTCCAGGTCGCGCCGGACGCCTGGCAGCACACCACCCGGGTCGACTTCGACGTCTGGCCCGCCCGGGGCGACCGCCGCGAGGACGGGCCCCTGCTCGACCGCGCCCTGACCGCCTGGGGCGCACCCGGCCCGCGACTCCGCGCCGAACCGGGCACCGAAACCGCCCCGCCCGCCGCGCCGCCCCACCTGCTCTACGCCGGGACGGTGGACGGCACGGGCGTGGTCGTCCTGTACGACGGGCGGCGCCTCGCCCGGTACGAGGACGGGCCCGGCGGCGCAATGGACCTCGCCCGCGCCGACGGCGCCGACCCCGCGACGGCGGGCGCCCTGGTGCTGCGCCGCCAGGGCCCCACCGTCCGCTACCTGCTCGCCCCCTGGGTGGAGGAGGCGGACACCCGCCGGATCGACCAGCCCGACGCCCCCGCCCACCCGTTGGAGCACCCGGACGGGATCACCGCCCCCGCACCGGGCGGCGGGCTCGCCGACTGCCACGGCGCCACCGCGCTCCAACTGCGCACCTCCGCGGTGCTCGCCGACCGCGGCGCCTTCCTGCTGGCCGACCTCGGCGGCCTGGTGCCCGCCCACCTCACCTGGACGCCCCCGCTCGACCGCAACCAGCCCCCGCAGCCCGACACCGGCCCGCGCGAGGCCGTCGCCCAGGACGCCCTCCAGGCCTGGGCCCGCGCCGGCTGCGCCCTGCCCGACGGCACCCCGGGCGTACGGCAGCTGAGCCTGTGGGCCTTCGCCGCCCAGCAGCTCCCCCAGAACGCGGGCCCGGCCGCCTGGTACTGCCTGCGCGCCGACCGCTGGAACGGCGAGGGCAGCGCCGCCACCGCCGTCCTGCTGCCGACCGCCCGCAGCGCGCAGCGCACCGGCGGCGGCCAGGGCCGGGCGTGCAGCCGCTACGAGCCGGAGGTGGCGGCCTGGGCCTGGTGGTGCTCCCCGCAGGGCGCGGACTACCTGCTCCTGGCGGGCAGCCGCCGGGCCGCCCGGTTCGCCGTCAAGGGCCCCGACTGGTCCCTCGAACGCCCCGCCCCGGACCACGTGCTCGCCCTCGAACGCCCCGCCCGCGGACCCGTCCAGGTCGAGGCCGTGCTCGACGGCGGCACCCGGATCACCGCGCAGCGTTGAGCCCTTCGCCACATCGATCAGTCCAACTCCCGCCCACCGCCCGGCCCCTGACCGCTCAGGGGCGGCGGCGAAAACGGCTGCGCCCCCGCCCGCCCCGGGCGCTACCATCGGCCGCCATGGCGATGTTCGTCCACCTGACCTCCGCGGCCACCGCGCCGCGCATCCGCCGGGCCGGCGTCCGGGCCGCCAGCCCGGGCCAGAGCGGCGTCCGGGGCGTCTACCTCTTCCCGGTGCTGCCCTCGTACACGCTCACCCACCAGTGGCTGCGCGAGCTGGCCCGGTTCGGCCCCAAGGGCGCGCTGGTCGCCGTGCACGTCCGGCTGGACGACGACGAGCAGGTGCTGGTCGGCCACTACGGCGACAAGTGGAGGGACCGCCAGAAGTGGACCCCCGCCGGCGAGGCCGTCGCCCGGATCGCCGCCCTGGCGGACCCGCGCGGCTGGGAGGTGCTCCTGCCCCGCGCGGTGACCGCCCGGGAGGTGCACCGCATCCGCTCCGTGCCGCAGGTCGCGGGCTGGCGCTACGTCCCGAACGCGCACGGCACCCGGCCCTGCCTCTGCCAGGGCTGCCGCCCGTACGGGAACTACGGCGACCGGCGGCTGCGCGAGCGGCATCCGCACCCGTTGGACGGCCCGCCGCCGCCGGCGCGCGTGCTGCTCGCCCGGATCGAGGCCGCCTGGCCCGCGTTCCGCGCTCCCGACGGCGACCCTTCGGCAACCGATCCGGGCGACGCGCAGGCGCTGCGCGAGGCCCTGCACTGGTTCAACCTGCGCCGGCGCCGGGGCCCGGTGGAGGAGCTCGCCCGGCTCGCGGGCCACCCGGACCGCGAGGTGCGGCGGGCGCTCGTCCGGGCGGTCCACCAGTGGTCCACCCCGGGGGTCGCCGCGCTGCTCGACGTGCTGGCGGGCGACCGGGACGCGACGGTGCGCGCCGCCGTCGAGACGGTCCGGGACCTGTGACGGACCGTAGGCGAACGGGCGGGCGGCGGCCCCACGGATCGGGCTACCGCGACGGTGCGTGACGGCCGTCTCCCCGACGTGCCCGTTCGGCGCACCGGGGCGATCATGGGACGAACCGCGTCTTCGGCGATCCGGCCCGCCGGGCGCCCTTCGACAGCGCCCCCCGGGCGCCGCCGGGAAGGTGGACCGCGATGTTCCAGCTCCTCTGGATTCTGCTCATCGGCTTCGTGCTCGGCGTGATCGCCAAGTTGATCCTGCGCGGGCCGCAGTCGATCCCCTGGTGGCTCACCATGCTGCTCGGCGCCGGCGGCGCCCTGCTCGGCAACGCCGTCTCCGGCTGGATCGGCGTCCGGCACACCTCGGGCGTCGACTGGATCCGCCACTTCCTCCAAATCGGCTTCGCCGTGGCCCTGGTGGCCTTCGTCGCACCGGCCTGGGCCAGGTCCCACCCCAGGCGCTGAACGCCCGGCCCGATTGTCAGTGGCACGTGCAAGACTCCCTCGGAGCCTGACGAACGGGCTCCGAGGGAGGTGCACGATGCCGATGAACGGGACGTGGCAGCTGTTGCGCGGCAGCGAGTTGCTCGGCGAGATCGCCGTCGACGACCCGGACATGCCCTGGCAGCGCGGCCGGTTCACGCCCTCACCCGGATTCGCCGAGGTCAAGCCCTGGTTCGACGAATCGGCCGCCCTGGTCGACGCCGAGGACTACGAGGGCTTCGAGCGCGCCTACGACCCGATCGAGGAGTCCCTCACCCTGGCCGCCCCCAGCGGCCCGGTGGACGGCTTCCTGCTCCACATACGCGGCGACGAGGCGTCCTTCCGCTGCTGACCCGCTGCCCCACCCGACCCGCTGACCCACCGACCCGCTGCCGCGCCCCGTGTCAGCCCACGTGCACGGCCGGACGGCGGCGGCGGTCCGGCTCGGCCTCGCGCAGCACCTCGCGGGTGACGGGGGCGATCTCGCCCTGCCCGAACAGGAAGAACCGCAGGAACTGGGCGAAGGGGTTGCCCTCCGTCCACTCGAAGTAGATGTGCGGCTGCTGCCCGGTGAGGTCGCGTACCTGGAGCAGCAGGGCGGCCAGCGCGTTGGGGACGCTGGAGCTCTGCAGCGACAGCACCCGGTAGCGCTCGTGCAACACCTCGCCGCGCACGGTCAGTTCGGCCTCGAAGTCGGAGGGGTCGAGCACGGTGACCTCGACGAAGACGAGGTCGTCCTCGGCCGGGATGTCGTTGTCCTTGCGCATCTGGTGGAGCTTGTCGCGGTACTCGGCGAGGTCCCGGTTGTTCGGCTCGTTGGCGATCAGCCGCATCGGCCGGTGCTGGTAGTCGCGGACGAAGCGCTCCGCCGTGGCGTCCAGCACCACGTCGGTGACGCGCAGTTCGAAGGCCCGCTTGAGGCGGGACAGGAAGGAGACCAGCATGATGCCCGCGATGAAGCAGGCGCCGATCTTCACGCCGTCGGGCCGCTCGGCGATGTTCACGGCCGTGGTGTAGAGGAACACGGCGGCGATCACGGCGAAGCCGATGGTCCAGTTGCGCTGCCCGGCCTTGTGGGCGGCGATGGTGACGGCGATGGCGGCCGAGCTGATCAGCACCAGCACACCGGTCGCGTAGGCGCCGCCCTGGGCGTCCACGTCCGCGTTGAAGATCCAGGTGACCAGGAAGGCGATCAGGGTGAGCACGATGACGGTGGGCCGTACGGCCCGCGCCCAGTGCGGGGCCATGCCGTAGCGCGGGAGGTAGCGCGGCATCAGGTTGAGCAGTCCGGCCATCGCGGAGGCGCCGGCGAACCAGAGGATGGCGATGGTGGAGAGGTCGTAGACGCTGCCGAAGGTGCTGCCGAGGTACTCGTGGGCGAGGAAGGCGAGCGCCCGGCCGTTGGCCTGACCGCCCGTCCTGAACTGGTCGGCGGGGATGAGCAGCGTGGTGATGAAGCTGGTGGTGATCAGGAAGCAGCTCATGATCACGGCGGCGGTGGTGAGCAGCTTGCGGGCGCCGCGGATGCGGCCGGTGGGCTTCTCCTCGGTGTCGTCCGGGTCCCCCTCGATGTGCGGCATGACGGCGACACCGGTCTCGAAGCCGGACAGGCCCAGGGCCAGTTTGGGGAAGACGATCAGGGCGACGCCGATCATCGCGACGGCGTTGCCGTGCTCGACGGTGAGGGCGCTCGTCCAGTCGTGGAAGACGTGCGGGTGCTGGAACACGTGCCAGAGGCCGTTGGCCACGACCACCACGTTGAGCGCCAGGTAGACGGCGACCAGGACGACGGCCAGGCCGATCGCCTCGCTGAAGCCCTTGAGGAACACCGCGCCCAGCAGCGCGACCATGATCAGCGTCAGCATGACCTGCTTGCCCGACAGGGCGCTGTGCAGGTGCGGGTTCTCGACCAGGTGCGCGGTGGCGTCGGCGGCGGAGAGGGTGATGGTGATCATGAAGTCGGTGGCCGCGAAGCCGAGCAGGGTGAGGACGAAGAGCTTGCCCTGCCAGAAGGAGAGCAGCCGTTCCAGCATCGCGATCGAGCCCTCGCCGTGCGGGCTCTCCTGGGCGACGCGCCGGTAGACGGGCAGCGCGCCGAAGAGGGTGACGACCACCAGGACGATCGTCGCCAGCGGGGAGACCAGGCCGGCCGCGAGAGCGGCGATGCCGGGCTGGTAGCCGAGGGTGGAGAAGTAGTCGAGGCCGGTCAGGCACATGACCCGCCACCACCGCTGGCCCTTCTCCTTCGGGGCCTGCGCGTGCGGGCCGGGGTGCTGTTTGGCCATGTCGGAGAGGCCTTCGAGCATCCACTCCCGGAAGCGCTCCCGTCGCGTCGAAGACGCCATCCCCGGTTCGGCCGAACCCGACGAGACCACGTGCACCCCTGTCCACGACTCCGGCCGGCCGCACCACGGCTCCCGACCCCCAGACCGCCGGACGGCGGGCCTGGTCAGGCTAGGTGACGCCGGTCACGGGACCGGGCAGCCGGCGCACGGACACGCCCGGGCGACGCCCGTACGGCCCCCTCGGGTGGCGGGAGGCGCACGCGTGTGTCCGCACGCCCGGCGCGGCGAGGAGTAAGCACCCTCCGAAAGGGTGAGGATGCACCAGTACATTGACGAGCCGACGACAGGGGCCCCCGTGGCGCAGCCGAGCCGACGAGGCGTTCTGGGCCTGGCCCTGGCGGCCGCCGCCACCACCTCCTGCGGCCCCCGCCACCCGGCGGCCGCCGCCGCGCACCTCGCCGCCACCCCCGCCCCGGCGGGCACCCCGGGCGGCCCGGCAGCCCCCGCCCACCTGGGCGCCCCGCAGGAGAACGCCCTGCCCGGCAGCCCCGACTGGGAGATCACCGACCCCGGCCGGGCCGGCGCCGTCGAGGGCTTCGCCGACCGGGTCAGCGTGCTGCCCGGCGAGGAGTTCGGCCTGCACGTCTCCACCACGGCCGCCGCCTTCACCGTCTCCGCCTACCGCACGGGCTGGTACGGCGGCGCCCGCGCCCGGCTCGTCTGGCGCCGCGAGCACGTCCCCGGCACCCGGCAGGAGGCCCCGCAGGTGGACAGGGCCACCCGCACCGTCCTCACCGGCTGGCAGCGCACCCTCGCCGTGGGGACCACCGGCTGGCCCGAGGGCGCGTACCTGTTGCGCCTGGACGCCGAGGACGGCTCCGGCCGCTCCTACGTCCCGCTCACCGTCCGCTCCGCGAGCACGGCCGGCCGGACGGTGGTCATGAGCGCCCCGGCGACCTGGCAGGCGTACAACGAGTGGGGCGGCTACAGCCTCTACAACGGCCCCACCGGCACCCTCGCCACCCGCTCGCTCCAGGTCGTCTTCGACCGCCCCTACGACTACGACCACGGCGCCGGCCTGTTCCTGGTCTACGAGGCCCCGCTGATCGCGCTCGCCGAGCGGCTCGGCCTGCCCCTGGCGTACACCACCGGGATCGACGTGGCCCGCGAGCCCGGCCTGCTGCGCGGCGCGAGCGCCGTCCTCTCGCTCGGGCACGACGAGTACTGGTCCCCCGAGCAGCGCGCCCACGTGGTCGCGGCCCGCGACGCGGGGACCAACCTGGCCGTCCTGGGCGCCAACTGCTGCTTCCGCAGGGTCCGCTTCGAGCCCACCGCCCTGGGCCCGGACCGCACGGTCGTCTGCTACAAGGACGCCTGGGCGCAGGACCCGGGCCACCGGGCGGGGGCGCCCGCCACGACCGACTTCCGGTCGGGCCCGGGCGCCGACCCGGAGAGCGCGATGCTCGGCGTCATCTACGACGGCTACCCGGTGGACGCCCCGTACGTCGTGACCTCCCCGGAGCACTGGGTCTTCGCGGGGACGGGCGTGGCCGCCGGGGCGTCCTTCCCGCACCTGGTCGGCGTGGAGTACGACCGGGTGAACACCGCCTTCCCCACCCCGCGCCCGATCGAGGTGGTCTCCCACTCCCCCGTCGTCTGCGAGGGCCGGCGCTCCCACGCCGACACGGCCTACTACACGGTGCCCGGCGGCGCCGGGGTCTTCGCCACCGGGACGATGCGCTGGGTCGAGAGCCTCGACGCGCACGGGCCGGGCGGCGGCAAGGCGGACCACGGCATCGACTCCCGCGCCGGGGACCTCGTGCGCACCGTCACCGAGACCGTGCTGCGCGCCTTCGCCGCCGGCCCGGCCGGGCACACCCGTCCGGCCGTCGACAACCTCGCCTCCGTCTACGGCGCCTAGGGTCACCGGTACACCGGCGGCGCACGGCGGCGGTTCCTCAGGACGAAGCCGGTCCAGGACGTTCAAGATCATGCAAAATCGATCAAGGTCGGGGCGGCACGCCACAAGGGCCCATCGCGGTCGAACGGCTCTCCGGGGCGGGGACGGGCGGTGCCCGGCGGGCACCCGTGGTCGGTGGGAGTGACGCGCGCGGATACACTCACACGGTCTACTGCGGAGCGGGCCGTCGCGGGTGACCGGCCGGCGCGGCCGGGGCGCGGCCCGAGAGGGTGCGAGGGAAACAGAACATGGTCGAGGCCTCCCCCAAGGTCGTTGTCGTCGTCCCCACGTACAACGAGAGGGAGAACCTTCCGGTCCTGGCGGGGCTCCTCGCGGACCTCGAGGTGCCCAACCTGCACCTCCTGGTGGTCGACGACGGCTCGCCGGACGGCACGGGCGAGGTCGCCGAGAAGCTGGCCGCCGACTCCGGCGGCACCGTCGGGGTGCTGCACCGCACGACCAAGGACGGCCTGGGCCGCGCCTACCTGGCCGGCATGGCCCGGGCGCTGGACGAGGGCGCGGACATCGTCGTGCAGATGGACGCCGACCTCTCGCACCCCGCCTCGGCGATACACGAGATGCTGCGCATCCTGGAGGACGGCGAGACAGCCGTCGTGCTGGGCTCGCGCTACGTCCCCGGCGGCTCGACGGCCTCCGAGTGGCCCTGGCACCGCAAGGCGCTCTCCTCCTGGGCCAACTTCTACGTCAACGCCATCCTGGGCCTGGGCGTCCGGGACGCGACCGCCGGGTTCAAGGCCTGGCGGGCGAGCACCCTGCGGGCGATCGACCTGCCGACGGTGCAGAGCAACGGCTACTCGTTCCAGGTCGAGATGAACTACCGGGTGATCAAGCGGGGGCTGTCCATCCGCGAGGTGCCGATCCGCTTCGAGGAGCGGGTCGAGGGGATGTCGAAGATGAGCCTCGGGGTGCAGGTCGAGTCGGCGCTGGCGCCGTGGAAGCTGCGTTTCGACCGCGACGAGCCCAAGGCCTGAACACGGAGGCCCCGGCAAAGGGGCGCCCGGCCCGCGCCGGGCGCCCCACCGGAGCGGCGTTCTCAGGGCATCAGCCAGGGGTGCTGCGGCAGCGGGTGGCCCGTCTCCAGGTAGGTCTTGAGGTTGGACAGCACCGCCGACCAGCCGTGTTCCACGTCCGCCCGCTCGGCCTCGTCGGCCAGGTTCGCGTGGTGGACGGTCAGCCGGGTGAGCTCCTGCCAGCCCTGGATGTCGTAGTCCACCCTGGCCGGGCCGCCCGGCCGGGCGCGCCCCGGCTCGGCCCAGGTGACGACCAGCCGGTGCGGGCGCTCGGCGGCCTCGACCGTGCCGATGGTGTCGGCGATCCCCGACCCGTCCGTGCGCTGGTGCTCCCAGGGCGTGCCGGGCAGCCAGGTGGAGACGTTGCGGTGGCCCCAGTAGAGCCCGGTCTCGTCGGCGTTGGTCAGGGCGTGCCACACGCGTTCGGGGGTGGCGCGCAGGTAGACGACGGCGCGGACGTCGGGGGCCGTCACGGGCTCAGCCCTCGGCCGCGTCGAGCAGGGGCTGGATCTCGATCTTGCGCATGGTCATCATCGCGTTCATGACGCGGGTGGCCCTGGCGCGGTCCTCGCCGCCGACGAGGTCGAGCAGGACGCGCGGGGTGATCTGCCAGGAGAGGCCGAAGCGGTCCTTGAGCCAGCCGCACTGGCTCTCCTCGCCGCCGTCGGCGGTGAGCGCGGCCCAGAGGCGGTCGACCTCCTGCTGGTCGTCGCACTCGACCATGAGCGAGACGGCCTCGGTGAAGTGGAAGTGGGGGCCGCCGTTGAGCGCCGCGTACGGGCGGCCGTCGAGTTCGAACTCGACGGTCATGACCGCGCCGGGCTCGCCCGCCTCCGTGTCGGGGTAGCGGGCGACCTTGGTGATCCGGGAGTCCCGGAACAGCGAGGTGTAGAAGGTGGCGGCCTCTTCGGCCCGGCCGTCGTACCAGAGGAAGGTGGTGATCTTCTGCATGGGCCCGACCGTAGCGCCGGGGACCGACAGTGCGGGCCAGCCACGGCCGGGGGTCACCGGATCGGCGCCCCCGGCCACTTGACGGCTGGTCAGTGAGTGACGGCCGGTCAGTGCACCCAGCCCGCGTAGCGCTGGGCGAAGCGCAGGCCGGTGTGGGCGGTGACGGTGACGTCGTAGCGGCCCTGCTTGTCCAGCGGCCAGGTCAGGTTGACCTGCTTGCCGGGCTTGACCCGCACCGTCTTCGCCGTGCCCGCGAAGTCGTTGGGCGCGGCGGTGAAGGAGACGTCGGTGAGGCCGTCGTTGGCGACCTGGAGGGTCAGCTTCAGGCTTCCGTGCAGGTCGGCCGTGACGATCGGCACGCCGATGTCGTTCTGGCCGTTCTGCCCGTCCTTGGCGTCGCGCACGACGGTGCCGGCGAAGCGGCGCACGAAGCCGTCCGGGCCGTGGACGGTGAAGTCGTAGCGGCCGTCGGTGGTGGCGGCGTCCCAGACGTACCGGGCGGTGGCGCCGGGGGCGACGGTGTACGGGGTGCCGGCGAAGGGCAGCAGGATGTTCGGGTAGACGGTGTACGGGAAGGCCACCGAGCCGTCGTTGCTCATCGTGCAGGTGACCTTGCCGGTGACGCGGTCCACGTCCACGTCGGCCCAGGGCTGGTAGGGCAGCGGGCGGTGCGGGCGCTCGCCGCGCTCCTGGACGGGCATCGCCTGGGCGCCGACGGCGGGCAGGGCCACGCCGGGGAGCTTGGTCCCGGCGTCGGCCTTCGCCATCAGGGCCTTGGTGTCCGGGAGTTTCGGGATCGAGAAGTCCGGTGCGGCGAAGTCGAAGCAGCTGGTGAGGTCGCCGCAGACGGCGCGGCGCCAGGCGGAGATGTTGGGCTCGGCGACGCCGGTCACCAGCTCCATGAAGCGCAGCACGCTGGTGTGGTCGAAGACCTGGGAGTCGACCCAGCCGCCGCGCGACCAGGGCGAGGCGACCCACAGCGGCACCCGGTTGCCCAGGCCGATGGCGCGGCCGTGGGTGAACTCCTCGGGGGTTCCCTCCTCGGGGGTGGGCGGGACCATGTGGTCGAAGTAGCCGTCGTTCTCGTCGTACATGACGAGGAAGACGGTGTGCTCCCACACGGCGGGGTTGGACATCAGCGACTGGAGCGCCTGGTTGACCCAGTGCGCGCCGTAGGCCGGGCCGGCCTCCGGGTGTTCGGAGAACAGGTAGGGGGCGACGAGCCAGGAGATGGTCGGCAGGGTGCCGTCCTTGCAGTGGCGGTCGAAGTCGGTGGGGTCGAACTTGGTCATCGCGTTGATGTAACGCGGGTCGTCGTGCGGGAAGTTGTGGAACTGCTTGAAGTAGGAGAGGGCGTTGTCGTCGTAGTCGCCGGTGCGGTCGTCCTTGCTGGGGTTGTGGTAGACGCGCCAGCTGACGCCGGCCTTCTCCAGGCGCTCGGCGTAGGTGGTCCAGTCGGCGACGGGGTTGTCGGTGACGGGGGTGTTGTCGATCCAGGGGCCGGTGGTGCCGTCGCGGCCGGGGCCGGAGGTGCCCGTCCACAGGTAGAGCCGGTTGGGGTCGGTCGGGCCGGCGAGGGAGGTGAAGTAGGCGTCGCAGACGGTGAACGCGTCGGCGAGGGCGTACTGGTAGGGGATGTCCTCGCGGGTGAAGTAGCCCATGGTGCGCTCGCCCTTGGCGGCGATCCACTTGTTCATCGCGCCGTTGTTGATGGCCTGGTGGCCGGTCGCCCAGTCGTGGGCGAGGCCGCCGGCGTTCTGCGCGTTGTACTTGGCGGTGTCCATCCGGTACGGCAGCATCGCGCCGCCGTCGCTGCGGCGGGCGTCGGGCTGGCGGAAGACGTCGGTGCCGTCGGGGAAGGTCAGCGCCTGCTTGTCACCGAAGCCGCGGACCCCGGAGAGGGAGCCGAGGTAGTGGTCGAAGGAGCGGTTCTCCTGCATGAGGACGACGACGTGCTTGACGTCCTTGATGGTGCCGGTGGGCTCCGCGTCGGGGCGGGCGGCTGCGGCGGGGGTGGCGGCGAGGCCGGTCAGGGCGGTGGCGCCGACGGCCGCGGTGGCGCCGACGAAGGTGCGGCGGGAGAACTCGGGCATCTCGGACCGGCCTTTCAGAGCTGGAAGGTGGCGACGGCGGCGGCGGTGTCGGACGGCCACTCGTCGGCGGCGGCGTTCGGCTCGGCCTGGGGCCAGCCGGTGACGAGGGTGTGGGCCTCGACGAGCTTGAGCGCCCCGGCGTACAGGACGTAGTCGATGCGATCCTGCGGTTCGGGCTTGTCGCCGCGCCGCTTGCGGGTGGGCGACCAGGTGGCACCGGGGAACTTCACCGGGTCGGGGTGCTCCTCGCGGAAGGCGTCGGTCAGTCCGGCGTCCTGGAGCGCCTTGGAGACCGGCCAGTTGAGCGGCCCGACGCCCTGGTGGGCGGCGGCGGTCGCGGCCGTCCAGTCCAGGTGGGAGGGCGAGGAGAGCGCTCCGGCGAGGACCACCGGGGTCTTGCCGGCGAGGTCGGCGCGGACGGCGGCGGCCAGGGCCGCGGCCTGCCTGGCGCGCGCGGAGGCCTTCTCGGCGGCCTCGACCTGCGCGGTGCCCTGGCCGTCCTGGAGGGCGTACGGGCCGTAGCCGGTCTCGTCCAGGTGCGCGGCCCAGAGGCGGACGGTGCGCCCGCCGGGCAGGGTGAGGGTGGCCGCGACGGCGGGCAGGTCGGGGGTGGCGGCCCGCAGGTCGGTGAGCGGGTGGCGGCTGAGGATGCCGACGCTGCCGGGGCTCTGGTGGGCGTACCAGCCGAGGGCGTCGGCGAGGGTCTTCGCCCGCTCGCCGGCGGTCTCCTGGAGCGCCAGCACGTCCAGGCCCTGGCTGAGCACCACGCGCAGCTGCTTCTCCAGCGCGTCGGTGTGGGCGGCCCCGGCGTCGTGCAGGTTCCAGCTCGCGGCCTTGAGGCGGGGGCGGGCGGAGGCGTCGGCGACCGGGACGAGGACGGTGACGGTGTCCACGGCGCCCGCGGAGTCCTTGACGCCGACGACGATCGGCTCGGGGTCCCCGGCGGCGGGGGCGGTGCCGGTGACGGTGCCGTCCGCGCTGACGGAGGCCCAGGCCGGGCCGCTGACCTTGCGGTAGGTGGCACTGCCCGCAGGGTTGCCGGCCGGGCGGGACCAGAGGCCGCTGAGCTTGACGCTCACCTTGGCGCCGGGGGCGACGGGGGCGGTGGTGAGGGCGTCGACGGCGGCGTGCGGGCGCGGGACGACGGGCTTGGGCCGGAAGCTGAACGGGGCCGTCTGGGCGAGGACCGCGTAGCCGTCCTTGGCCAGCAGGTAGGCGGTGTACGGGCCGCCGGTCAGGGCGGAGGTGTCGAGCTGGACGTCGCCCTCGGCGGCGGCGGTGTACTTCCACAGCAGCGAGGAGCCGGTGCCGGGCTTGCGGGCGCCGTCGTAGATGCCGACCCAGTTCTTGGCGTCGGGGGCGTCGGTCGTCCAGTGGAAGGTGAGCCGGTCGCCTTCGACGGGGTTGGCGGAGGAGGTCAGGGTCAGGGCGCTGCCTGCGGCCACGGTTGTCCTGTCCGCCGCCGGGCGCCCGGTCCGCCGGGGGGACGGTGCCGGGGCCGCGCGCGGCTGGTCACGGAGGCTGGGAGGGAGATGCTCCACAGTTGGCTGTACAACTGTGGGCGGCCTCATTCATCCGAAGACCAGCGACCGGCGCGTGAACGACGCGTGACGCAGCGTCGGGCGGTTCGGGAACTCCGTGGGCCGGGGGCGACCGGGCGCGGACGCGCCGCAGGGCCGCGACGGCGTTCGCGTCGCGGCCCTGCGTTCGTGCGCGCCCGGTGCTCCCGGCCGAAGTCCGCCCTGCTCAGGCCAGGGCGAGGAAGAGCTTCTCCAGTTCGGCCTCGCTCATCGGCGGGGCGTCCTCGTCGGCGGCGGCCATGCACTGGCGCATGCCGCTGGCGACGATCTTGAAGCCCGCCCGGTCCAGGGCGCGGGACACCGCGGCGAGCTGGGTGACCACGTCCTTGCAGTCGCGGCCCGCCTCGATCATCGCGATCACTCCGGCCAACTGGCCCTGTGCGCGGCGCAGTCGGTTGAGCACCGCACCGACCGCCTCCTCGTCCACCTGCATCCCGGGCCGCCTTTCACGCTCGACTTTCAGAGGACAAGTGTACCCGCCGGGGTATTCATTCCCGGGCGGCCGGGCATCTAGGCTGTGCGCCGAGGAAATCAAAGTGATCATCCGATGACCTGGTTTCCTCGTTCCGGGCCGCAGGCGAAGGGGGCTACGACCGTGGGATACAAGAGCATGTGGGGGCCGGGCGAGGCCGGGGTCCCGGCCGATCTGCGGCCCGACGTGCCGCACCCGGCCCGGATGTACGACTACTACCTCGGGGGGAAGGACAATTTTCCCGCCGACCGCGCCGCCGCCGAGAAGGCCCTCGCGGCCAACCCCGAGTTCCGCTCCACGGCCCGGGCCAACCGGGGGTTCCTGACCCGCGCGGTGACGTACGTCGCCGGGCTCGGCCTCGACCAGTTCCTGGACATCGGCACCGGCATCCCCACCGCCGGGAACACCCACGAGATCGCCCAGGCCGTCACCCCCGCCGCCCGGGTCGTCTACGTGGACAACGACCCGATCGTGCTCAGCCACGCCCGCGCCCTGATGACCGGCGCCGGGCCGGGGCGCAGCACCGTCCTCCAGGCCGACCTGCGCGAGCCGGACGCCCTGCTGGAGGCCGTACGGGCCGAGCGGGTGATCGACTTCGAGCGGCCCGTGGCCCTGGTGCTCGCGGCCGTGCTGCACTTCCTGCGCGAGGAGGACGAGCCGTACCGGGTGCTGGGAACCCTGCTCGAGGCGCTGCCCTCCGGGAGCCACCTGGTGCTCTCGCACGGCACGGCCGACTTCATCCCGGCCTCGGTGCGCGACCGGGTGACGGGGGTGTACGACCGGGCCACCGCGCCGCTGGTCGGGCGCAGCCAGGAGGAGGTGCGCGCCTTCTTCGACGGGCTGGAGCTGCTGGAGCCCGGCGTGGTCACCGTGCCGCTCTGGCGGCCGGACGCTCCCCCGGCGCCGGGCGCGGAGCGGGTGAGCATGTACGGCGCGGTGGCGCGAAAGCCGTAGGGAACGGCGCACGGTGGAGTCAATACCCCCCAGGTGAAAGCGCATTGGGGGGTTTTTACCACCGACCCCGCCCAGCTCGCGCGGATACCGTCGAGGGGACGGCTCCGGTTCGGGGCCGTCCCACGGGGAGTCCACAGGGACCACGCGCAGCTAGTGGGGGGTAACAGCCATGCGTCACCACCGCCGTTACACGGGGATCGTCGTCGCCGCTCTGGCCATCGGAGTGATCACGGCCTGCGACCCGGTCTCCGTCACAGAGACCACGTTCAGCGACGACGCCTCGGTGTCGGAGAAGATCACGGCCGTGAAGTTCGACAACTCCGCGGGGGACCTGACCGTCCGCGGCAAATCCGGCACCGACAAGGCCTCCGTCCATCGAAAGGTCTCGTACCGCAGCAGCAAGCCGGGGGTGACGACGAAGGTCGAGAACGGCGTGCTGGTCCTGAGCGGCTGCGGGCACCTCTGCGCGGTGGACTACACCATCGAGCTGCCGGTGGGGCTGCCGGTCAGCGGGGCGGGCTCGGCCGGCGGGATCACGCTCTCCCAGGTCGGGGACGTCTCGGTGCACACCGACCACGGGGACATCTCGGTCGAGGACGCGGGCACCGTCGACGTGCGCACCAGCAACGGCGACATCAAGGGCAACAACCTCAAGGGCGAGCAGACCACGGCCAAAACCGACAACGGCGGGATCAAGCTCAGCCCGGGCAAGGCCCAGAACGTCAAGGCGAGCACCAGCCACGGGGACGTCTCGGTGACGGTGCCGGCGGGCTCGTACAAGGTGAGCGCCAAGACGGACATCGGCGAGAAGCACGTCGGGGTGAGCAACGACTCCAACGGCAAGTTCAAGCTGGACGTGGGCACGGAGCTGGGCGACGTGACCGTCAAGACCGGCTGACGGGCTGACCGTCGGGACCGGCTGACGGTCCGGACCGGCCGAGGGGCTTCCTCAGGAGGGGCTTCCTCAGGAGGGGCGGCCCGGCGGGACGAGGCCCGACTGGTAGGCAATGGCCACCAGTTGGGCCCGGTCGCGTGCGTCGAGCTTGGACATCGCCCGGTGGATGTGGGTGCGCACGGTGAACGGGCTCACGAACATCTTCTCGGCGATCTCCTCGTTGGTCAGGCCGGTGGCGGCCATCGACATGACCTCGCGCTCCCGGGCGGTGAGGACGTCGAGGCGCCCCGCCGGGGTGGCGGCGGCCAGGTCGGGCTGGGCGAGGAACTGGTCGATGACAGCGCGGGTGGCGGCGGGCGACAGCAGTGCGTCCCCGGCCGCGACGGTGCGCACGGCGGCGAGGAGCTCCTCCGGGGCCGCGCCCTTGCCGAGGAAGCCGCCGGCGCCGGCGCGCAGGGCCTGGGCCACGTACTCGTCGATCTCGAACGTGGTGAGGATCAGCACCCTGGTGCCGGAGAGCTCCTCGTCTCCGCAGATGGCGGCGGTGGCGCCGAGGCCGTCCGCGCCGGGCATGCGGATGTCCATCAGGACGAGGTCGGGCCTGGTGGCGCGGGCGAGCTCGACCGCCTCGCGCCCGTCCGCGGCCTCGCCGACCACCTCCATGTCGTCCTCGGCGTCGATCAGCACCCGGAAGGCGCCGCGCAGCAGGGCCTGGTCGTCGGCGAGCAGTACGCGGATGGTCATGCGGTGGTCCTTGTCGTGTCGGTCGGCTCGGTCGTTCGGCTCAGTTGGTCAGCTCGGTCGGTCGGCTCGGTCGTTCGCTTCGGTCGGTCGGCCGGGTCGGCCGGCTCAGTCGGCCGACCCGGTTGTTCGCTTCAGTTGGTCACCCCGGTCGTCCATTCCAGTCGTTCGACTCAGTCGCCCAGCGGGGCCGCGTCCCGGGAGCCCGTGCGCAGCGGCAGTTCGGCGGTGACCAGGAACCCGCCGTCCGGGCGGGCGTCGGCGCTGAGGCGTCCGCCGACGGCGCCGGCCCGCTCCCGCATGCCGATCAGGCCGAAGCCGCCCTCGCCCGGACCGGGCCGGGGCAGGGTGGCCGGCCGGGGGCGGCCGGCGGGGGACGGACGGCCGTTGGCGACGCTGAGCGCGACCCGGCTGCCGCTGTACGCGAGGGTGATCTCGGCGTCGGCGCCCCGGGCGTGCTTGGCCACGTTCGTCAGCGACTCCTGGACGATCCGGAAGGCCGTGAGGTCGACGCCCGGGGAGAGCGGGCGGGCCTCGCCCTCGACGGTGAGGCGCACCGGCAGTCCGGCCCGCTCGAAGCTGTGGATCAGCTCGGGCAGCTGGTCGAGCCCCGGGGCGGGCTCCAGCGGGGCGGGCTCCTCGGCGCGGCGCAGCAGGCCGACGGTGGCGCGCAGCTCCTGGAGGGCGGAGCCGGTGGCCTCGGTGATGTGGCTGAGCACCTCGCGGGCCTGGGCGGGGTGGCGGTCCATGAGGTGGACGGCGATGCCGGCCTGGGCGTTGGCCAGGGCGATGTGGTGGGCGACGACGTCGTGCAGGTCGCGGGCGATGCGGATGCGCTCGTCGGCGACGCGGCGCCGGGCCTCCTCCTCGCGGGTGGCCTCGGCCCGTACGGCGCGCTCCTCGATCGCGGCGAGCTGGTCGCGGCGGTTGCGGATGGAGTCGCCGAGGGCGCCGGGCAGCAGGGCCCAGGCGAGGACGCCGATGCGCTCGCCGATCGGGCCGCCGGGGCCGAAGGCCAGCGTCATGACGGTGAGCAGGGCGGCGGTGGCGACGGAGGCGCGGAAGGCGGTGGCGCGGTCGGTGCGCACGGCGAGGAAGTAGAGGGCGAGCAGCAGCGGGGTGGCGAGCGTGGGCGTGAGCCGGGGGCTGGTCACGCTGAGGACCATCGTGCAGGCCAGGGTGACGGCGACCACGGCGAGCGGGTGGCGGCGGTGCGCGAAGACGGCGAGGGCGGAGGCCAGGCCGATGACGATCGTGACGGCGTCGGGCATGATCCAGCGGCCGCCGGTCTGGTCGATGGTGGCGCCGAGGGCGGTGATGACGATCAGCACCGCGCCGCCCACGACGTCGAGCAGCCGGGGGTGGTCACGGCGCAGCCGCTGCCAGGTGTCGCTCATGGTGGTGCTCTCCGAGTCGGGGTGCCCCGGCCGCGCCCTCGCGGGGCGGCCGGTGGGTGCCGCGCCGGGGGCCGCCCCGATGGGACGGCCCCCGACTTGCAACGGTAACGGTCCGGGCTCGAACCTGTGGTCGAGCGGGCCCGTGTCGGGGCCGGTCAGACGGTGACCGGCTCCCGCTCCGGGGCCGCCTCGGCGGAGGCGGACTGGAGCTTGCTGCCCTCGACGTCGATGTCCGGCAGGACGCGGTCGAGCTTGCGCGGCAGCCACCAGGCGCGGCGGCCGAGCAGGGCGAGCACGGCGGGCACGATCGTCATCCGGACCACGAAGGCGTCGAAGGCGACGGCCGCGGCGAGGCCCAGGCCCATCATCTTGATCATGGGCTCGCTCATCCCGATGAAGCCCGCGAAGACGGCGATCATGATGAAGGCGGCGGCGGTGACCACCCGGGCGTTGTGCCGGAAGCCGGTGACGATGGCGTCGTTCGGGCTCTCGCCGTGCACGTAGGCCTCGCGGATGCGGGTGACCAGGAACACCTCGTAGTCCATGGCCAGGCCGAAGACCACACCGACCATGAAGATCGGCATCATGCTCATCACCGGACCGGTCTGCTCCACCCCGATGAGGTGGGCCAGCCAGCCCCACTGGAAGACGGCGACCACGGCGCCGAGCGCGGCGACCACCGAGAGCAGGAAGCCGAGCGCGGCCTTGAGCGGGACGAGCACCGAGCGGAAGACCACCAGCAGCAGGACGACGGCGAGGCTGACGACCACGGCGAGGTAGGGCAGCAGCGCGTCGTTGAGCTTCTGCGACACGTCGATGTTCATCGCGGTGGTGCCGCTGACCAGGACGGTCGCCCCGGTGGAGGACTTGATGCCGGCCGCGTGGCCGCGGATGGTGTGGACGAGGTCCTTGGTCGCGGCCTCGCTCGGGCCGGTCTTCGGGATCGCGTTGACCAGGGCGGTGTCCCCGGCCTGGTTGAACATCGGCGGGGTGACGGCGACGACCCCGGGCAGGCCGGAGAGGGTCTTGGCGACCTCGCCCGCGGCGGCCTTCGGGTCCTGGACGCCCTTGGCGTCGACCATGACGGTCAGCGGGCCGTTGAAGCCCGGGCCGAAGCCCTCGGAGAGCAGGTCGTAGGCGCGGCGCTGGGTGGTGGAGGTGGGCTTGGACTCGTCGCCGGGCAGGCCCATGCGCAGGTCCAGGGCCGGGGCGGCGAGGACGCCGAGCCCGATGACGGCGCCGAGCAGCACCGCGAGCGGGCGGCGCAGCACGAACCGGGCCCAGCGGGCGCCGCCGTTCTCGCGCACGGGCTGCGCGGCGGCTGCGGAGGCCGCGACGGCCGCTGCGCCGTCGGAGCCCCCGGCGGCCTCGGCCGCGCGGGCGGCCTTGCGGACCTTGCGGGGCAGCACCTTGCGGCCGAGGAAGCCGAGCAGCGCGGGCACCAGGGTGAGCGCGACGAGCACGGCGATGACGACGGTGCCGGCGGCGGCCATGCCCATCTTGGCGAGGATCGGGATGCCGACCACGGAGAGCCCGGCGAGCGCGATGACCACCGTCAGGCCGGCGAACACCACGGCCGAGCCCGCGGTGCCCACCGCCCGTCCGGCCGCCTCCTGCGGGGTGCGGCCCTCGGCGAGTTCGGCGCGGTAGCGGGAGACGATGAACACCGCGTAGTCGATGCCGACGGCCAGGCCGAGCATCATCGCGAGCGTCCCCGTCGTGGTGGACAGGCCGAGGGTGCTGCCGAGGGCGGTGATCAGCGCCATGCCCAGGCCCACGCCGATGACGGCGGTGAGCAGCGGCAGCCCGGCGGCGACCAGCGATCCGAAGGTGATGACCAGGACGACGGCGGACAGCGCCATGCCGATGGCCTCGCTGCTGCCGCCCGCGTCGGGCTTGGCGAGCAGCGCGGTGCCGCCGATCTCGACCTTGAGCCCGGCGTCGCGGCCGTGCTGGGCGGCGTCCTCCAGCGCGGTGGTGGCGCCCTTGGACAGCTCGCCGCCCTTGACCGAGTAGCTGACGGTCGCGTACGCGGTGGTGCCGTCCTGGGAGACGGTGTGCGCCTTGAACGGGTCGACGGCGGAGGTGACCTGCTCGGCGTGGGCCAGCTCGCCGACCGTCTTCTCCACGGCCTGCTGGTTCGGCGCGGCGGTGATCTTCTGCCCGTTGGGGGCGACGAACACGATCCGGGCGGTGGCGCCGTCGGCGTGGCCGCCGGGGAAGCGCTCGTTCATCAGGTCGAAGGCCTTCTGCGCCTCCGTGCCGGGCATCGCGAAGCCGTCGTCGGGCGCCGCGGGCGCCTTGGCGGCGAAGACCCCGCAGACGGCCAGCACGGCGACCCATATGAGGGTCACCAGCTTGCGCCGGGCGAAGGCCCATCGGCCCATTCGGTACAGGAACGTGGCCACGGAAGTGCGGCCTCCTTCGGTTCGGTGCAGGGTCGTGAACTGCTCTCGGAAAAACTGGGGCGAGCGGCCCCGGCGCCTGATCCGGCGCGGTCCGCCCGCAGCATGTCCATCCTTGATCGCCGACCCCTCCTCCGTCGTCGTCCCGGTGCAGGCAGTACGCGTACTGCGGACGCAGTAGTACCGGGCCCGTCACCCGTGCGGAGGGCGCGGGCGGGCCGGGGCCCGGCGGGCGAAGTAGCGTGATGTGCCTGGCCCGACCGTCTCCGACGCTCGGTACGACCTGACCCCGATCGGTGCTGAAGCCAGCCCGCCGCCGGAGGTGTCCCATGGGCGTTCCAGCCGCCCGCATCGTGTTCGACGAGAGCGACCGCGCGGCCGTCGCCGAGGCGGTGACGGAGATGCTCACCACCGGCGCCCTCACCCTCGGCCCGTGGACGGAGCGCTTCGAGCAGGCCTTCGCGGCCGAGCAGGGCGCCTCGCACGCCGTCGCGGTGGCCAGCGGCACGGCGGCGCTGGAGGTGGTCCTGCGCACCGTCGACGTCCGGGGCCGGGACGTGGTGGTGCCGGCCGTGTCCTTCTACGCGACCGCCGGGGCCGTCGTCCACGCGGGCGGGCGGCCGGTGTTCGCCGACGTCGACCCGGCGACCCTGGCACTCTCCCCCGAGACGCTGGCCACCGCCCTGACCCCGGACACCGCCGCCGTGGTGCTGGTGCACATCGGCGGGCTGGTCACCCCGCGCGTGGACGAGCTGCGGGCGCTGTGCGACGCGCGCGGCGTCCCGCTGGTCGAGGACGCGGCGCACGCGCACGGGAGCAGCTACGCCGGGCGCGGCGCCGGGACGTTCGGGCTGGCCGGGGCGTTCTCCTTCTACCCGACCAAGGTCACCACCAGCGGCGAGGGCGGCATGATCCTCACCGAGTCGCCGGAGCTGCGCGACGAGGCCCGGGTCTACCGCGACCAGGGCAAGGGCTCGTTCACCACCAACCACCACGTGCTGCTCGGCCACGCCTGGCGGATGAGCGAGCTGCACGCGGCCACCGGCGCGGTGCACCTGCGCCGCCTCAAGGAGTTCGTCGAGACCCGCCGGGCCGTCGCCCGCCGCTACGACGAGGCGCTGGCCGGCCTCGACGGGCTGGAGCCGCTGGTGGAGCCGACCGGCAGCCGCGGCAACTACTACAAGTACGTGGCGCTGCTGCCGCGCGGCACCGACCGCGCGGCGTTCAAGCGGGCGGTGGCCGAGGAGTTCGGGGTGCGGCTGTCCGGCGAGGTGTACGACCTGCCGCTGCACCTGCAGCCGGTGCTGGAGCCGTACCGGCGCGGGCCGCTGCCGGTGTCGGAGGACGTCTGCGCCCGGCAGGTCTGCCTGCCGGTGCACTCGGACATGACCGAGGACGAGGCGGAGCAGGTCGTCGAGGCCGTCTCGACGGTGCACCGCCGCCTCACCGGGGCCTGAACGACCGCCCGGACAACCGCCCGGACAACCGCCCTGAACAACTGCCTGAACAACCGCCTGAACAACCGCTTGAACGACCGCCTCAACGAAGGGAGCAGGGCCGTGCGGATAGCCGTCACCGGAGGGTGCGGGTTCATCGGCTCACACGTCGTGGACCACCTGGTCGCGGCCGGCCACGACGTGCTGGCCGTGGACACCACCGACAAGTACCTCAACCCGGACGCCGAGCACGCGCGCCTGGACGTGCTCGACCTGCCGGCCCTGACCGCCGCGCTGGCCGGCAGCGAGGTGGTCTACCACCTCGCCGCGATGGCCGACGTCGAGCAGGTCGCCGCCGATCCGGTGGGCGCGGTGCGCGCCAACATCGACGGCACCGAGGCCGTCCTGGAGGCCGCCCGGCGCAGCGGCCTGAGCCGGACCGTCCTCGCCAGCACCGTCTGGGTGTACGGGGCCGCCCTCGCCGATCAGCAGCTCGACCAACTCGACGGTGAGGAACAGGAGTTGGACGAGCACGCGCCGATCGCCCTGGAGCACAGCGGCCATCTGTACGTCGCCACCAAGCTCGCCGCCGAGATGCTGGTGCACAGCTACCGCGAGCTGTACGGGCAGCACTTCACCATCCTGCGCTTCGGCATCCCGTACGGGCCCCGGATGCGCGACGAGCTGGTCGTCGCCCGGTTCGTCCAGGCGGCGCTGGCCGGGCGGCCGATCACCATCGCGGGCGACGGGCGGCAGAGCCGCAACTTCGTCTACGTCGAGGACCTCGCGGACGCGCACGTCCGCGCCCTGTCCCCCGCCGCCGAGGACCAGACCTTCGCGCTGGAGGGCTCGACGGCCATCTCCGTCCGCGACATCGCCGACACCGTCGACGACCTGCTGGGCCCCGTCACCATCGAGCACATCCCCGGGCGCAAGGCCGACTACGCGGGCCGGCGGATCTCCTCCGCCCAGGCCAAGCGGCTGCTCGGCTGGTCCCCGCGCACCAACTTCACGGAGGGGGTGCGGCGTTACGCGCAGTGGTACCAGGACGCCGCCTCCGTGTCGGGCTGACCGGTGCCGCACGCCCTGCTGGTCTCGGGCTCCCTCGGCCAGGGCCACGACGTGATGGCCCGGGCCTGCGCGGACTCGCTGGAGGAGCGCGGCTGGACCACCTCCACCGTCGACGCGATGGCCCTGCTCGGGCGGCGTTCCGGCGCCGCCGGGGAGGCCGTGTTCCGGCGGTTGCTCGACCTGCCCGGGGTCTACGACGCGTTCCACTTCTCCGCGCTGCGCCCCGGCGCCCGGATCGCGCTGGCGGCCGACGCCGCCGCCCGCTCCCGGCTCGTGCCCGCGCTGCGGGAGCTGGTGGAGCGGCAGCGGCCGCAGCTGGTGGTGTCCGTGTTCGCCACCGCGACCTCGGCCGTCAACGCGCTGCCCGGGCGGGGGTTCCGGCACTTCGTGTTCTGCACGGACGTCACGCCCCACCGGCTCTGGGTGCAGGAGGGCACGGACCTGTTCCTCGTCACCTCCGAGGTCGCCGCCTGCGCCGTGCGCCGCTACCGGCCCGAGGCCGCGATCGCGGTGCTGCCCGCGCCGCTGCGCGCCCCGTTCTACCGGCCGCCCGGGCGGGCCGAGGCGCGGGAGGGCGCAGGGGTGCCGGCGGACGCGCGGTGCGTGCTGCTGATGTCCGGCGCCTGGGGGCTGGGGCCGCTCGCCCGCTGCGCCGCCGCGCTGGCGGAGGCCGGGCCGCACGTACTGGCCGTCGCCGGGCGCAACGGGGAGTTGGAGCGGCGGCTGCGCGCGGCCGCCCGCCGGGAGCCGAGGCTGCACCCGTACGGCTACACCGACGGGGTGCCGGGGCTGATGGCGGCCGCGGACCTGGTGGTGACCAGCTCCGGGGACACCTGCAGCGAGGCCCGGGCGATCGGGCGGCGGCTGCTGCTGCTCGACATCGTCCAGGGGCACGGGCGGGACAACCTCCAGCACGAGCTGGAGCTCGGGCACGCGGACGTCGTCTCGGCCCGTCCGGAGGAGGTGGTGCGCGGCGCGCTGGCGGCGCTCGGGCGCCCCTCGCCCGCCCCCTCCCCCGGCGCCACGCCGGACGCGTGGCGGGCGGGGTTCGGGGCGGCGCTGGAGCGGGTGGGGCTGGGCTGACGGGGCACCCTAGTGCAGGCCGAAGGTGCCGGAGCAGGAGAGGGTGCCGCTCACGGTGCCGGTGGCGCCCAGTTCCTCCTTGACCGGGAACTCGGTGAGCTTGGCGCTGTCGCCGGTGCGGCTCGCGTGCTCGCCGACGGCGGCCTTGCCCTTCCACTGCTGCGGGCGGGTGCTGCCCTTGACGGTCAGCAGCAGCTGGGCCTGGCCGTCCTTGAAGATGATCGAGGCGACGAGGACGTTGGCGTTCCTGGGGGTTCCGGCGACGGTGAGGATCCCGTCGGGCTTGGCCTCGCCGACGCAGCCGACCTTCTCGAACTCGTAGGTGCCGCCGCCCGATCCGGAGAGCGTCAGGGAGCCACCCCCGCCGACTCCGCCCTGGACGGGCGGCAGGCCGGGGATGGACGGGAGGGCGGCGCCGGGCTTGGCGGGCGTGGTGGTGGCGGTGGCGTCCGGCGCGGTCGGGGCCGAGGGGGTCGTCGGAGCGGCCGGGGTGGTCGGGGTGCTCGCCGCGGTCGGGGCGGCGGGCGCGCTCGTGGAGTCGGAGCCGCTGCTGCAGGCCGTCGCCACCAGCGCGGTGAGGGCGGCCGCCGACACGGCGGTGGCGGTGCGCAGTCTGCGCGCGGTGCTGGTGCTGCTCATCTCGGATTCCCCCCGGATCGTCGTGGTGTCGCCCTGACGACGCGCCCACCGTGGCGCCCGGTTCCCGAACGCGCCCGGGGGTCAGGGCAGTTCGCGGCGGCGCAGCGAGACGTGGGCGGGCTCGCCGACGGCCCGCGCGTAGGCGAGGCGCTCGAGGACCTCGCGGCGGGTGCGCGGGCGGTAACCGGGGCCGCTGCAGCAGGACTTGTGGAAGGTGATGCCCGCGTTCAGCAGCACCGTCAGCGTCCGCCAGGCGTCGCGGTCGCGGCGGCGCGGGGCGGCGAAGGCCGAGCCGACCGGGAACAGCAGGCCGGCGCAGCGCGGGCACAGGGGCTCCAGCAGGCCGTACGCCTTCTTGTAGGAGGCCCGGCACGGCAGGCAGACGTAGGAGGTCCTGGTGTGGCCCGTCATGGGCGGGGAGCCTACGGGGAGGCCGGGCCGGGCGCCATCCGTTTCGGGGGTGGGACGGCGTGGTCGCGCAGCGGGCCGAGGGCCAGGCCGTGGGCGCGGCAGTGGGCGGCGAGGGCGGGCAGGGCGGCGAGGGCGGCGCGCCAGGAGCCGGGGGCGGAGGTGCAGTCGGAGTCGTGCAGCAGCAGGGTGGCGCCGCCGGTCAGGCCGGGGCGGGCGGTGGCGTAGACGCTCTCGCCGGTGGCCTCGGCCGTCCAGTCGCGGCCCCAGGCCGTCCACAGGACGCTGCGCAGGCCGAGGCGCCGGGCGGCCAGCGCCGGGCCGGCCGTCAGGACGCCGTACGGCGGGCGGTACCAGAGCGGGCGCTCGCCGCACAGGTCGGTGACGGCCGCGGTGGCGCGGCGCAGCTCGCGGGCGTCCCGGGCGGGGGCCGGGTACCACTGCTGCCGGTGGTGCCAGCCGTGGACGGCGACCTCGTGGCCGCGCAGCACCAGGTCGCGGCCGAGGCCGGGGGCGCGCTCCAGCATGGCGCCGAGGAGGAAGAAGGTGGCGCGGGCGCCGATCACGTCGAGCGCGTCGAGGACGTACGGGGTGCTGCGCGGGTCGGGGCCGTCGTCGAAGGTGAGGGCGATGTGCGTCGGGTCGGCGCCGTGGCCGGCGGTGCGGCGGGCCAGGGTGCGGCGCAGCGGCGGGAGGCGGACGGCGGCCGGGGCCAGGTGCAGGAGTTCGACGGCGGCGGCCGTGGCGGCCGCCGTCAGCAGGGCGCTCACCCGAAGCGGGAGGCCATGCGGCGGAAGAAGCCGGGGGCGGCGCCGTGGATGCGGGCGGGCAGGCCGAGCCACTGGGGGACGAAGAGGCGGTCGCGTTGGGTGACGATGCTCGCGACCACCGCCTCCGCGACCCGCTCGGCGGTGACGGGGCGGGGGTGTTCGCGCTGGTAGGGGGTGCCGCGCCGGTCGAAGAAGGGGGTGTCCACCGCGCCGGGCAGGATCATCCGCACGCCGACGCCGGTGCCGCGCAGCTCGTACCAGAGGCTGTCGGCGAACATCGCCAGGCCCGCCTTGGTCGCCGAGTAGCCGGACTCGTCGCGGACGCCGACCTGGCCGGCGATCGAGCCGAGCAGCACGATGCGGCCCCGGCGGCGCTCCAGCATGCCGGGCAGGAGGAGGCGGACCAGGCGCAGGGGGGCGGCGAGGTTGACCTCGATCATCCGGTCCAGGGTGTCGGAGGGGGTCCGCTCGTACGGGCCGCGCCAGCCGAGGCCGGCGCTGGCGACCAGGGCGTCGACCCGGCCGGTGGCGGCGAGGGCGGCCTCGACGAGGCGGGCGGGGCCGTCGGGCTTGGCGAGGTCCTCGGGCAGGGCGCGGCCGCCGGTGCGGTCGGCGAGGGCGTCCAGGCGGGTGCGGTCGGTGCCGGAGAGCAGGGTGCGCCAGCCGGCGTCGGCCAGGCGGGTGGCGGTGGCGAGGCCGATGCCGGAGGAGGCGCCGGTGATCAGGGCGACCGGGCGGCTCTCGGGGGTGGCCTGGGGTTCGTCCGGCATCGGGGACCTGCCGCTCTGTGGGGCTGCGCCGTCCGGTTTGTCCGGCACGTCACCTTCGCACGGCGGAGTCGCCCGGGCGACCGGGGGCCTCGTCCGTCTCGGCCGGTGCCAGGGCGGCCGCGACCTCGGCGGACTCGCCCTCCAGTTCGCCGAAGCGGGAGAGCAGGAAGGTGCCGCCGACGGCGACGGCGAAGCCCGTCAGCGCGCACCAGGCGTAGCCGGGGCGGGCGGCGTCGCCGAGCGCCGTCACGCCGACCAGGGCCGGGCCGAAGGTCTCGGCGACGGTTCCGGCGGCGGTGGCGGCGGTGACGGTACCGCGCTGCAGGGCGAGGGCGTAGGCGAGGTAGCCGCCGAGGCCGCCGACGACCAGGGCGTAGGCGGCCGGGTCGGTGAGGAGGGCGGCGAGGCCGGAGGTCTCGATCACGCGGACGGCGAGGCTGGTGACGCCGAAGCCGACGCCCGCGAGCAGGCCGAGGCCGGCCGCGGCGGGGACGCCCCCCCGGCGGGCCAGGACGAGGGTGAGCAGCAACATCGCCACGGTGGTCGCGAGCAGGGCCCAGTGGAAGGCGGCGGGCGCGTGGTTGCGGCCCTCCTTGCCCGAGCCGAGGGCGAGCAGGGTCAGGCCGACGACGACGGCGAGGATGCCCGCGACGTCGCTGCGGTGCAGGCGGGCGCCGAGCAGCCGGACGGCGGCGAGGGCGGTGACGGCGAGGCTGGCGTTGGTGACGGCCTGGACGAGGAAGAGGGGGAGGGTGCGCAGGGCGACGATGCTCAGGACGAAACCGAGGATGTCGAGGAGGGTGCCCGCGACGAACTGCCAGGACCGGGCGAGGGCGGCGAGGAGGCCGGCCCGCACCCGGTCGGCGCGGGGGGTGGAGCGGGCGCCGCGGGCCTGGAAGACGGCGCCGAAGCCGAAGCAGACGGTGGCGACCAGTGCGGTGGCGAGTCCCAGCAGCATGCCTCTCCCGTCCCGGGGGTGTGGGCAGCATCGGTTTCCCCACCCAGTCTGGGCCAGGCCGGGTGGGGGCGCACGGGTGGGACGGGAGAGGACGGGAGAGGTCTGCCCGGCGGGGGGTCAGCCGAGGGTGGCCGCCAGGAGGGAGGCGGTGCGGGCGACGAGGGCCTCGTCCCGGGGGGCGGTCGGCTCCGGCCTGGTGGTGAGGACGACGAGGACGATCGGCGCGCCGCTCGGGGTCCAGGTGACGCCGGCGTCGTTGGCGGTGCCGTACGAGCCGCTGCCCGTCTTGTCGGCGAGGCGCCAGTCGGCCGGCAGGCCCTCGCGGAAGCGGTGGGCGCTGGTGGTGTTGCCGAGGAGCCAGCCGGTGAGGCGGCGGCGGTCGGCGGGCTCGAGGGCGCGGCCGAGGAGGAGGCGCCGGTAGGTGCGGGCGATGGCGCGCGGGGTGGTGGTGTCGGTGACGCGGTCGGGTTCGGCGGTGTTGAGCTCGGGCTCCCAGCGGTCGAGCCGGGTGATGCCGTCACCGATGGAGCGGCAGAAGCGGGTGACGGCGGTGGGGCCGCCGAGTTCGCGCAGCAGCAGGTTGGCCGCCGCGTTGTCGCTGTGGTCGATCGCGGCGGCGCAGAGTTCGCCGACGGTCATGCCGTGGGCGAGGTTCTGCGGCAGTCCGGTGACCGGGGCGCCGCCGGAGGCCGTGGTGTCGGCCTCGGTGTAGTGGAGGCGGCGGGCGAGGAACTCGCCGTCCCGGTCGAGGTCGCGCAGGACGGCGGCGACGGCGACGGTCTTGAACACCGAGCACATCGGGAACAGCTCGTCGGCGCGGTGGGCGACCGTACGGCCGGTGCGCAGGTTGCGGGCGTGGACGCCGAGCCGGGCGCCGTGCTCACGCTCCAGCTCCGCGAGGCGCCGGCCGACCTCGCCCGGGACGGCCACGCCCGTGGCGCCCCGGCCCGCGGCGGCCTGCGCCGGGCCTGCGGCGGCGGCGGTGAGGGCGACGGCGGAGGCCGCCGCCGCTCCGGCGGCGAGGAGGCCGCGACGTGAAGTGGCGCTCTTCTGCTGCGTGTTCGTGTCGTCCATGTCGTTCGTGTCGTCCATGCCGTTCAGGACGCGACCGGGCCCGCCCCGGTTCGCGTGCGGGTTCACAGGGCGAGCGCCACGCCCGCGTACACCGCGGCCTCGGCGGCGGTGACCTGCGGGTCCCCCGGGGCGGGGCGCCACTCGGGGCTGGGCACGACGCCGGGCGGCAGGAGCGTCCAGCCGTCGAAGAAGCGGGTGAACTCCTCGTACGTCCGGGCCTGGGCGGCGGTGCCCGCGGCCTCGTAGATGCGCACGACGCGGGCGACGTCCTCGGGGGCGAAGTCGGGGGTCACGTGGCTCATCACCAGGGCGCTGCCGGGGGCGAGGACGGACTTGAAGTGCTCGACGATCGCGTACGCGCCGTGCGCGTCGGGCACGAAGTGCAGCAGCGCGTTGAGGGAGAGCGCGACGGGGCGGGCGAGGTCGATGGTCTCGCGCAGGCCGGGGGCGGCGAGGAGGCGTTCGGGGTCGGTGACGTCGGCCTCGACGTAGGCGGTGCGGCCCTCGGGCGTGCCGGTGAGCAGGGCCTGGGCGTGGGAGAGCACGATCGGGTCGTTGTCGGCGTAGACCACGCGGGCGCGGGGCTGGATGCCCTGGGCGACCTCGTGGAGGTTGGGCGAGGTGGGGATGCCGGTGCCGATGTCGAGGAACTGCTCGATGCCCGCCTCGGCCAGGGCGCGGGTGGAGCGGTGCATGAAGGAGCGGTTGGCGCGGGCGGCGCCCCTCAGCCAGGGCGCGGCGGCGAGGGCGTGGCCGGCGGCTTCGCGGTCGGCGGCGAAGTTGGTGAAGCCGCCCAGGTAGTAGTCGTACATCCGGGCGGAGTGCGGCACGTTCAACCGCAGGTCGACTCCGTCGTAGCGGTTCATCCGCGCGCTCCCCCTCGACCGTTCTGACATGGACGGATCGATTGTTGCCCACGCTTCCCGGCGCCCAATCGCGTTGCGGGCCGCCGGTTTCGGCGCGATCGACCCCATCCGGATACATATGACCGGATGACGAACTGTATTCGTTTGACGGCCTGGAGTGACGGGCCCGATGCCGTGAGGATGGCCGGAACAGCCCGACCTCGGGTGGCCCGGCGGGCAGCCGGCGGCCACGGAAAGCAGGCGCGATGACGATCGACAGGGGTGCTCCCGCGCGGGGGCACCGGGGTGGGGCGGCGGCGGCCACGCTGGGCGGCGAGACCGCCCAGCGGCCGGACCTGACCTACGCCGCGTTCTGTGCGACCCACCAACCCGCCTGGTACGCGCTCGCGTTGACACGGATAGGCAACCGGGCCGACGCCGTGCTGGCCGTCGAGGCCGTCAAGGGCGACCTCGCCCGCTGCTGGCCGCAGGTGCTGCGCTTCGAGGAACCGGCCGCGTACGCCTGGCGGTTGGCGAACCGGCACGTCGCGGACTGGGTGTCGGGCGGGGAGCCGGCGGCCGTGGAGGCCGTCACCTTCGAGGCGGTGATCGGCGCGTTCAAGCAGGTCGCGGACGGGCTGCTGCACAGCGAGGCGGACGAGGTCCGGCTGTACGCGGCGATCCTCGAACTGCCGGACAGGCAGCGGGACGTGGTGATCCTGCGCTACCTGCTGGGCCTGCACGTCAAGGTGATCGGGGCGTACCTGGGGCGGCCGGTGGCCACCGTGCACTCCAACCTGCGGCACGCCCGCGAGCGCCTGGCCCGGCGGCTCGGGGTGCGCGAACTCCCGGACCGGGGCGGCGAGTCGGCGTGACGCCCGAGGAGGACGGGGGGACGTTCCGGGTGCCCCGGCCCGAGCGCGCCCACGCCGAGCGGATCGCCGCGCTGCGCCAGGCCCGGGTGACGGCCGCGCCCGCGCACCTTCCCTCCGAGCACGAGCAGGCGGCCTTCGAACTGGGCCTGGTGGTGGCCCTGGTCCTGGGCGCGCCGAACGCCTCGGCGGGCCTCGACCTGCTCGTCAACGAGCGCCGCATCCAGCCCGAGGGGGCGGAGGTGTTCGGCGCGCTGCTGTACGCGACGGGGCGGGAGGAGGCCGCCGAGTTCTGGTGGCGCTTCGCGGCCGGCTCGGGCAGCGGCACGGCCGCGTACTGCCTGCACCTGCACCACCTGAGGCTCGGCGAGACGGACGACGCCGACTACTGGCGGGCCTGGTCGGAGCAGCTGGCGGCCACGCGGCAGCAACCCCGGACCCTGCGGATGAACCGGCCCCTGCTGCCGGACGACGTGCGGCGCGACATCCTCTCCCGGGTGCACCACGGGCTGGCGCCGCAGCTCCCGGCGGCGCTGGTGGAGGTGATCGACCGGCTGCCGGTGCAGGACGGGGACGAGGAAGAGGTGCCCAACCCCTGGGGGCTGGGCCTGGTGTGGGGGGAGCCGGATGACGATCACCCGCAGGGGTGAGCGCGTCACCGCGATGAACGGCCACCCGTTCGAGTGAGGGCCGTGTGGCGGGCCGCCACCTCGGGGTCGCGGCCGCTGCCGGCGGCCGTGGCGCCGGAGCCCCGGTGGCGGACGCGGTAGTGGTGCGGGGCCATCGCGGTCTCGCGCCCGGGCAGGGCGGCGACCACCGCGCGGTGGGCCGCGGCCGGGGTGAGCGAGGCGTCGGGGGTGGTGACCTCCGCCGTCAGGGCGGAGTCCTCGACGGCGAGGTGCAGTTCGGCCTGCGGTCCGAGCGCCTCGCGCAGCAGGGCGCGGACGGCGGCCAGGTCGATCCAGGAGCCGTCGATCAGGTGCCACTCCCCCTCGCGGCGCGGGAGCGGGAGGTCGGCGACGCCGGGCAGCGCGGGCAGGTCGGCGAGCGGGACGGGGCCCCGGGCGGCGGCGGCGAGCACGGCGAGCAGGCCCCGCGCGAAGTGCTCGGTCTCCTGCGCGTCGAGGACCTGGGGGCAGGCGATCAGTGCGAAGTCGAGGCTGCCGCTGATCCGCAGGATGGTGAACATCAGCCGCACCGGCAGCGGCGGGGAGGGCACCGGGGTCAGTTCGGGCTCGGCCGTGGGGGCGGGCTGGAGGTCGGCGACGGCGGCGGGGATGGTCAGGCTGAGGTCGTTGACGACCACCTGGCGGCCGAAGCGGGAGCCGCGCAGGTGGGCGGTGTCCTCCACGACCTGCCAGACCTGCTCGGCGTCCAGGGTGCTGTTGAAGTAGGCGGCGAGCGAGGTGGGCTTGGCCCGGCCGATCAGGCCGTCGAGATCAGCGAGATCGGCGGGGGCGGCGAGGTCGGCGGGGGCGGCGTCCCGGTCCGGTCCGGCCCCGGTGTCGAGCATGATCAGCGCGTCCTGGGCGAGGGTGCCGACGTGGTCGAGCAGCACGGCGCGCTGGCGGTTGGCGGAGAGGGCGGCCAGGACCAGCCTCGACTGGCCCGAGCGGTGGGCGGTCAGCGCGGCGAAGACGGCCAGCAGGACGACGGACGGGCTGGCGCCGGTGCGGCGGCAGACGGCCGCCAGGTCGTCCGCGCCCGCGCGGGAGCGGACGAGCAGGGCGCCGGGCGCGCCCGAGGGGCCGGTGATCCGCGAGTCGGCGAAGACCGCCTGCGGGCCGGTGGAGAGCACCTGCGCCCAGTGGCGCAGCGCGGTGGCGGCCTTGCGGCGGCCCTGGGGGCTCTGCTCGGCGCCGGCGACGGCCAGCGGGGTCGGGGCGGTGACGGGCGGCAGGTCCTTGCCGGCGGCGAGGGCGTGCCAGTCCTGGATGAGGACGGCGGTGGCGGCGCCGTCCGCGCCGGCGTGGCAGACCACCGCGAGCAGGCGCAGCAGCCGGTCCCCGTCGGCGAGCAGGGTGAAGCGGACGCGCGGCGCGGTGGCGAGGTCCAGCGGGACGGTCACGTCGCGGCGGCCGGTCTCCTCGGCGAGGGCGGTCGCCTCGGCCTCCGTGAGGCCGCCGGCCTCGATGACGGTGACGGTGAACTCGCCGTCGGTGCGCACGACCTGGCGCACCGGGAAGGCGTCCGGGCCGGGGCCGGGCGGGAAGTCGGTCCGCAGCGACTCGTGCCGTTCGACCAGGTGGCGCAGGGCGTCCAGGGCGGCGGTCAGGGAGGTGCCGTCGGGGACGGGCCAGAGGGAGTCCTTGTTGATCTGTTCCGGGGCGTCGCGGCGGATGCAGCGGATCATGTTGTCCTGGCCGCGGGTCAGCGGGCCGAAGCCGCCGGTCTCGGCGGAGTAGCGGACGGTGATCTCCCGGGTCGGGGCCGGAGTCGGGACCCGAGTCGAGGCCGGAGTCGGGGTCAAGGCCGGGGCAGGGCTCGGGGCAGGGCTCGGGGCAGGGGTCTGGTCCACGTCAGGGGAGGTCACGTCCTGGATGGTCACGTCGCACGCGCCTTTCGGCTCGCCGGGGGTGCACGGCGGCTGGAGGTTTTCCGGGGACGGTAGCAGCGGGTTCCGATACTGGTCCAGACCAAACCGGTTGCGACTTGATGAACCGTCAACTCACATGCCAGGAACGGCTGTTGACATGAACAGGGGCCTCACCGGGCAGGGCTAGCGCGGCCCGGAAACCCTCGGGCGCGGGCAGGTCGCACAGCCGCACCGGCCCCGGCCCGAGCGCCCCGGCGTCCGGCAGCAGCAGCGGCGAGGGCCCGGCCACGGGCAGGGCGAAGGACTGCGCCAGCCGTCCGCCGTACGTCTTCACGCAGGCCTCGCGGCGGCACCAGAGCTCGGTGAAGCGCGCCGCGCACTCCTCGGGGGTCGGCGCGCCGGAGACGAACCCGGCCTCCTCGGGCGGGAAGCAGCGGCGGGCGAGGCGTTCGGCCGTCCGGGGCAGGGCCAGCCGCTCCACGTCCACGCCGACCGCCCGCTCCCCCTCGACGAGGGCGAGCGCGGCGAGGTCGTCGGAGCCGGACCAGTTCACCCGCAGGCCGTCGGCATCCTCCGCCTCCGGTTTGCCCTGCGGGCCGTATCGCCAGCGGACCTCCGCGGGGCGCAGGCCGAGCCGGGCCGCGACCAGGTGCCGGACGGCGCCGCGCGACACGACGAAGCGGCGGCGGACCTCCGGCTTCGCGCCGTCCGCCCGGGCGCGCTCCCGCTCGTCCAGCGACCGCCACAACTCCTCGACGAGCCGGTCGGGTTGGCGGCAGTCGATCAGCCAGAGGTCGACGTCCGTCACGGTCACGGCAGGGTCAGGGTGCTCAGCACCCCGAGGCGGCGGTCGAACCCGGCGACGGCGAGGGGCCGCCGCCCCTCCGGCGTGGCGGGCAGCCGGTCGGCGAGGTCGGCCCAGAGTCCGGTGAAGGGCTGGTCGCCGGGCCAGGGCGTGCCGTCCAGTCCGGGACCGACCAGCAGGTCGGTCTCCGGCCCGAGTTCCTCGGCCCAGGCGCGCACGGCCTTCTCCGGGTCGTCGGCGCCCCGGATCTGACGGACCGTCATCTCGGGCGCCGAGGTCTCCTCGCAGACCAGCACGACCACCGCGTGCCGCTGCGGCAGCGCGACGGGCCCGGCCGGTTCGTAGTGCAGGGCGCCCTGTTCGGCGAGCACGACGACGGCCCGCCGGCAGCCGCCGGTGCGGTGGTGCGCCCCGGCCAGCCGCAGGGCGGTGAAGGCCGCCGCCGAGCCCTGGTCGCAGACGGCGAAGGCGAGCGGCGTGCCAGGGACGGAGCGGCTGAGCGCCAGCGAGGAGGGGGCGCCGGGCCGCACGTCCGGGGTGTCGAAGGCGAGGATCAGCAGATCCACCGGCTCGTCCTCGGCCAGCGCCTCGCGCAGCAGCCCGGCGGCCAGCTCCTCGTAGGAGTGGCCGACGCCCTGCGCCAGCAGGTCCTCGCGCAGCGGCAGGCCGTACGGGCGGACGAGGTCGGAGGTGAAGACCCGCAGGTCCGGGTCCAGCGAGGTCTCCGACCGACCGTCGAAGCGGCGGGCCAGGGCCCGGGTGATCCGCAGGCCCGCGCCCTTGGGGTCCGTCACCCGGTCAGTCCTCGGGGATGATGTGGCCGGCGACGTAGTCGGCCAGCCGGGTGACGGAGCGCAGGTCGTCCTCGGTGATCTGCTCGACGTCGACCTGGATGTCCAGCGACTCCTCCAGCTCCAGGATGAGCTCGATGGTGCCGGCGGAGGTGAGGCCGAGGTCGTCGAAGAGGCAGGCGTTCTCGGGGATCTCGGGCAGGTCGCGCTTGAGGACGCGCGGCAGCAGCTCCCCGATGCCGTGCAGGACGCGCTCGCGCATCTCGGGGTCGGTGGTCTGGACCACGGGTTCTGACATGGGGATTCCGTCCCGTCTTGCGTGGGAAACGCGGAGAAGTGTGGTGTACGGGCCGATGCCTCGTCAGCAGCGCACGGCCATCGCGGAGAAGGTCGCTCCGACGCCGGCGGCGGCGATCAGGTAGGGGTCGCCCCGCTGGACCGTCCCACGCGTGGTGGCCGTGTGGAGGTTGATGAGGCTGTCCGCAGCGAAACTGTGCCCCACCGACAGCACGTTGTCCAGCACGACCTTGTCCAGCGGGAAGCCGATCCGGCGCGCGATCATCCGCCAGGAGGCCTGGTTGACGTTGTGCGGCAGGATCGCGGCGAGCTCGTCCAGACGCAGGCCGGCCTCGTCCAGGGCCGCCTCGATCGCCTCGACCATGACGTCGGGGTACTCGCGCTGGTAGCGGGCGAGCAGGTCGGCGTCCTCGGCCAGGCGGCCGTCGAACTCCGGGCGCTGGCGCACCGCGTAGGACAGCACCCGGTGGCGCTCGCCGGCGGCGCTGACCAGGCAGGCCGCCGCGCCCTCGGCGAAGATGCCCGTCTCGGGCACCAGTTGGGCGTCCTTGGTGAAGGTCTTCTCCCCGGCGAGGATCAGGGCCAGGGCCTGCGGGTCGGGGTCTCCGGCCAGCAGGCGGCCCGCCAGGTCGACGGCGAGCAGGCCCACCGCGCACGCGTGGTGGGTGACGGTGAAGGCGCTCGCGTGGCCGAGGCCGTGGGCGTCGAGCAGGTCGTGCAGGGGGTTGAGCGGGTGGGGCACCGCCACCGGCATGCTGCGGGCGTGGATCACGTAGCGGACGTGCTGTTCACGTCCGCTCAGTGCGCCGAGGTTGTGCAGGGCGGCTTCGAGCAGGTCGGGCAGCGTCCCGGTCGGGTCCAGCCGGAGCTGGTCCAGGCCGTGGAAGCGGCGGAAGAGTCGGAGTTGACGTGGGGTCAGGCCGAGGCGCTCACCCACCGCCTCGATCGGCACGGAGAGCGGGGGGAGGTGAACGGCCACTGCCTCCAGTGCGGTCACGCGGGCTAGTATCACCACGCCCGACGGGTCGCACAAGTGATCTCGGGCCCTTGACAGACTCCTTCGCGACCGCCCGCGCCCGCCGTGCGCCCGGGGCCGTCGCGTTCACCCCATGCCGTCGAGCCGACGGGAGAAACTCCCTTGTCAGACCGTGAACCCCCCTACTCACCGGGGCCGTTGCACCCCGAACTGATCGCCCTGCTCGCCGAGGCGGCGGACGCCCCGCCCGACTGGGCGGAGGCGATCACCCCCGAGTCCCGCCTGGACGAGGACCTGTTGCTGGACGAGTGCGAACTGGCCGCACTGGGCGAACTGCTGCGCCGCCGCTTCGGCCCCTCCGCCGACCTGGCCGCGCTGCGGGCCGGGCTGGACCTGCCCGCGCTGGAGGCCCTGACCGTCGCCGACCTGCACCGGCTGCTGCCCGAGGAGGACGCTCGATGAGCGAGCGGAGCGAGCGAACCGTTGAAGGATGCGCGTGGGCGAATGCCCTCGCCGAGCGAAGCGAGGTGGGCGCATGAGTCGGTTCCTGCTCGTCATGCCCCCGCTGACCGGGCACGTCAACCCGGCGGCGGGCATCGCCGCCGAGCTGGCGGCGCGCGGCCACGACGTCGCCTGGACGGGCACCGAGTCGGTGCTGCGACCGCTGCTGGGCCCGGACGCGCTGGTGCTCGGCACCGGGACGCGGGCCTTCCGCGCGCAGGGCGGGCACGGGCTGGCCGCGCTGCGCTCGCTCTGGGAGGGCTTCATCGTCCCGTACGCCCGGTTCACCGCGAAGCCGCTGGACTCGATCCTGCGGGAGTTCCGCCCGGACGCGCTGCTGGTGGACCAGCACACCCCGGCCGGGGCGCTCGCGGCCCACCGGCACGGGGTGCCCTGGGCCTCCTTCGCGCCGGGGGCGATGGAACTCGGCCGCCCGTACCGGGCGTTGCCGCAGGTGGAGGCGTGGACGGAGGGCCTGCTGCGCGGGCTGTGGGAGCGGGCGAAGCTGCCCGCCGAGGAGTTCACCGACCCGCGCTCCTCCCCCGCGCTGCTGATCGCCACGACTGGTCCGGCGCTGACCGGCCGGGCCGACGCGCCCGCGCACCACGCGCTGGTCGGGCCCGTGCTGCGCACCCGCCCGGCCGATCCGGACTTCCCGTGGGAGCGCCTGACGCCCGGGTGCCGCCGCGTCCTGGTGACGATGGGCACGCTGGCGGGCGAGCTGGGCGCCGGGTTCCTCGCCCGGGCCGTCCGGGCCCTGGAGCTGTGCGGGCCCGGGGTGCAGCCGGTGTTCGCGGCCCCGCGCGAGCTGCTGCCCGAACTGCCCTCGCACGCCCTGGCGGTGGACCGGGCGCCGGTGCTGGAGCTGATGGCGCGCGGCGAGCTGGACGCGGTGCTGTGCCACGGCGGGATGAACACCGTGGGCGAGGCCCTCGCCCACGGCCTGCCGCTGGTCACGGCGCCGATCCGGCACGACCAGCCCTTCGTGGCCGCCCAGGTGGCGGCGGCGGGTGCGGGCCTGCGGGTGCCCTTCGCCCGGGTGACCCCGGACCGGCTGGCCGAGGCGCTGGGCGGCGTCCTCGACACGACGGACGTACGGGACCGGGCGGTCCGGGTCGGCCGCGAACTGCTCGCGGGCGGGGGTGCGGTGGCGGCCGCCGACCGGTTGGAGGCCCTGGCCGGCGCCGCCCGCTGAGCGGGCCCTTTAGCAGAAACGCCGAGCGCAGGTCCATTGGTCTAGGCCATTGTTTCCGGGCCGGGGTTCGCCCTAGGGTGTCGCAGCAGTACCGCCCTGCACCACCGTCATGGCCGGTGCCGAGCACCGCGATCCAGGTGCCGTGGCAGGCAATCCCCGTACGGGAGTTCCGGTTGATCGAGACCACGGGACTGCGCAAGTCCTACCGCAAGAAGACCGCCCGCAAGAGCGGCGGGAGCCCCACCGTCGACGCCGTGCGCGGCATCGACCTGTCCGTCGCCGCCGGGGAGATCTTCGGATTCCTCGGCCCCAACGGCGCGGGGAAGACCACCACCCTGCGCATGCTGGCCACCCTGATCCGCCCCGACGGCGGACGGGCGGAGGTCGCCGGCGCCGACCTGTTCGCCGATCCGGCGGGAGTGCGCCGCCGGATCGGCTACGTCGCCCAGGGCGGCGGCACCACCGACAACGTCTCCGCCCGGGAGGAGCTCGTCCTCCAGGCGCGGATGTACGGCGCCGGGAAGGCGGAGGCCGTCCGGGCCGCCGAGGACGCGCTCAAGGCCTTCGACCTGGGCGAGTTCGGCGACCGCACCTGCGCCACCTACTCCGGCGGGCAGCGCCGCCGCGTGGACATCGCCCTCGGCGTCATCCACCGGCCGCGCGTGCTCTTCCTGGACGAGCCCACCGTCGGGCTCGACCCGGCCAGCCGGGCGTACGTCTGGGAGGAGATCCGGCGGCTGCGCACCGAGGGCATGACCGTCGTCGTCACCACGCACTACCTCGACGAGGCCGACGCGCTCTGCGACCGCGTCTCCATCGTCGACCACGGCGAGGTGGTGGCCGAGGGCACCCCCGAGGCGCTCAAGCGCGAGATCTCCGGGGACGTCGTCCTGCTCGGCCTGGAGCCCGGCGGGGGCGTCGCCGAGCGCGCGGCCGAGGTGCTGCGGCCCCAGCCGTACCTGCACCGGCTGGAGCCGGACGGCGAGGAGGGGCTGCGGCTCTACCTGGAGGACGGCGCGGCGGCCATCCCGCTGCTGCTGCGCGCCCTGGACGCGGCGGGGGTGCGGCCGGGCACGGTGCGGCTCCAGCGGCCCAGCCTGGACGACGTGTTCCTGGCCCGCACCGGCCGCTCGCTGCAACAGTCCTGACCAACCTCCTTCCTGGGGATACCGCTTTGGGGACACCGTGAAGCTCGCCCGCGACACCTGGCTGGTCTTCCAGCGCCAACTGCTGCTGATGGTCCGCACGCCGGTGTGGATCGCCGTCGGGATCATCCAGCCCGTGTTCTACCTGCTGCTGTTCGCACCCCTGCTCAAGAAGGTGCTCGCCCCGCAGGGCACGACCAGCTACGCCGACGCCTACCAGGTGTACGTACCGGGCCTGTTGGCGGTGCTGTGCATCTTCGGCGGGCTGTTCACCGGCTTCAGCCTGCTCGGCGAGCTCAGGGCCGGGATCATCGAGCGCTCGCGCGTCACGCCCGTCAGCCGCCTGGCGCTGCTGCTCGGGCGGGCGCTGCGCGAGATGGTGGCGCTGCTGGTGCAGGCGGTGCTGATCACGCTGATCGCGCTGCCCTTCGGGCTGCGGGTCAGCCCGCTGAACCTGCTGCTCGCCTACGTGCTGCTGGGGCTGCTGGCGCTGATGACCTCGGCGATCTCCTACGGGATCGCGCTGATGGTGCCGGCCGACGCGGCGATGGCGCCGGTGGTGAACACCATCGCCCAGCCGATCGCCCTGCTGTCCGGGGTGCTGCTGCCGCTCACCCTGGCACCGGGCTGGCTGCAGCAGATGGCCCACTGGAACCCCTTCTACTGGGCCGTGGAGGGCATGCGCGCGCTGTTCTCCGGGCACGCCGGGGACGCCGCCGTCTGGCAGGGGCTGCTCGTGGTCGTCCTGATGACGGTGCTGGCCGTGTACTGGTCGGCGCGGCTGTTCTCGACCCGGGTGCGCTGAGAAGACCCGTACGAACCTCGAAGGGCCCGGTCCGCGGACCGGGCCCTTCGACGTGCTCAGGGGGGTTCAGGAGCGGGCGGTGATGAAGGCCGCCAGCTTGGCCACCCCGTCGATGATCTGGTCCTGCGTCACCGAGCTGACGGACAGCCGCAGCCGCCGCTCCCCGCCGCCCGCCGGGTAGAACGGGGCCATCGGCGTCCACAGCACCCCGTACTCGCGGGCGCAGCGCTCCATGGCCTCGTCGTCGGCGACGAAGGGGACGGTCAGGACGGCGAAGAAGCCGCCCTCCGGCCTGTTCCAGCCCACGCCGAGGCGGCGCTGCTCGGAGGCCGGGAAGTGCCGCTCCAGCTCCCGCAGCAGGGTGTCCATGCCGGCCGCGTAGTGGGCCGTGGCGCGGGCGTTGGCGGCGCGCAGCCGGCAGTCGTGGACGAGCAGCATCCCGCCGATGACGGCCTGGCTGAGCGCGGGGGTGTTGACGGTCGTCATGCTCTTGAGCTTGGCGAGTTCGTCGGCGAGCAGGCTGCTGCGGCCGCAGGGCGCGCCGACCTCCTGGTCGGCGAGGACGTAGCCGAGGCGGGCGCCGGGGAAGCAGGTCTTGGCGAAGGAGCCGAGGTAGACGACCCGCCCCTCGCGGTCCAGGGCCTTGAGGGTGGGCCGCTCGCCGGGGGTGCGGGCGAAGAAGCCGTAGGGGTTGTCCTCGATGATCAGCAACCCCTCCTCCCGGGCCGTCTCCAGCAGCCGGGTGCGGGCGGCCAGCGGCATGCTGGTGCCGGAGGGGTTGGCGAAGTCGGGGACGACGTAGAGGGCGCGCGGACGGCGGCCCTCGGCCCGTACGGCGCGGGCGGCGGCGCGGACGGCCGAAGGGTCCGGGCCGCCGTCCGGGCCCTCGGGGACGGGACGGGTGGTGAGGTCGAGCAGGCGGGCGGCGCCGGTGACGCCGACGTAGCAGGGGGAGCTGACCAGCAGGACGTCCTCGGGGCCGGCGCACAGCGCGCGCAGGGTCAGCAGCATGCCCTCCTGGGCGCCGACGGTGAGGACGAGCGCCTCGGGGGCGGCGGTGAGGCCCTCGTCGTTGGCGAGGGTGCGGGCGACGAGGTCGGCGACGATCCCCTTGGTGGGGCCGTACTGGAACAGCGCGGTGCGTACGGCGTCGCGGTCGAGGCCGCGCTCGGCCAGGTGGGCGAGGTAGGCGTCGAGGTAGCGGGGGACGTCCTCGGGTTCGAAGAAGCCCTCGTAGGGGCGGCCGGGGGCGAAGGAGACGGCGTCCGGGTAGCGGGTGGTGACCTCGTTGAGGAAGGTCATCGCGTCCAGGAGGGGGTCGGAGAGCGAGGCGTGCAGCTCGGCGAGGTCGAGGATCACCGCAGGGCCTCCCGCAGGCGCCCGGCGGCGTGGGCGTGGGCCTCGGCGGCGGCGTCCAGGGTGCCGGTCATGGCGAAGAAGCCGTGCGGCACGCCCTCGTAGCGGCGCAGGTCCACGGGCACGCCGGCGGCCCGCAGGGCGTGGGCGTACCGCTCGCCCTCGTCGCGCAGCGGGTCGTACTCGGCGGTGAGGACGGTCGCGGGCGGCAGGCCGGCCAGGGAGGCGGCGCGCAGCGGGGAGACGTACGGGCTGGCCCCGTCGGTCCAGTCGGCGAGGTAGTGGCTCCAGTACCAGGCGACGGAGCGGCGGTTGAACCACAGCGGGTCGTCGTGCTCGCGCAGCGAGGGGGTGTCGGCGCCGTGGTCGGTGTTGGGGTAGACGAGCAGCTGGTGGCGCAGGGCGGGGCCGCCCTCGGCGCGCAGCAGGAGGGTGAGGGCGGCGGCGAGGTTGCCTCCGGCGCTGTCCCCGGCGACGGCGAGGCGCTGCGGGTCGATGCCGTAGGCGGCCGCCTCGTCCACGAGGTGGTGGAGTGCGGCGCGGCAGTCGTGGAGGGCGGCGGGGAAGGGGTGTTCGGGGGCGAGGCGGTAGCCGACGGAGGCGGTGACGCAGCCGACGGCGTTGGTGAGGCGGCGGCAGATCGCGTCGCTGGTGTCGAGCGAGCCGAGGGTCCAGCCGCCGCCGAAGAGGTAGAGCAGGGCGGGCAGTTCGCGGGCCTGCGGTTCGGCCTGCGGTTCGGGGCGTGTTTCGGGGCGGTAGAGCCGCAGGGCGAGTTCGCCGCCGGGGCCGGGGAAGCGGTGCTCCTCGACGGCGGCGACGGGCTCGGGGGTGCCGGCCGAGGCCTGGATCTCGGCGAGGTCGGCGGCGCGGGCCTGTTCGAGGCTGAGGGTGTAGAGCGGCGGCGCGCCGGCGGCGGCGTAGCGTGCGCGCAGGGCCTCGGCCTGGGGGTGGAGGGGCATGGGGTTCCTTTTTGCGGGGGGCCAGGGCGTGATCCGGAAGACACGCCCTAGCGGTCGGCCTCGACGTAGACGGTCTCGTCGGTGCGGAAGGCGGTGTCGAGGTCGGCGACGTCCGGGCGTACGCCCTGACGGTAGGCGCAGTGGCGGATCTGCTCGGGGGCGAAGCCGGCCCGGGTGAGGACGTGGCGCAGCTCGTCCAGGTCGTAGATCCACTGGTGGCCGTAGTGGCGGAAGATCTGGTTGACGAGGAAGGCCGGGCGCTCGGGCATCGGCGGGCCGAAGCCGAGGGTGGTGAGGCGGCGGCGGTGCTTGGGTAGGAAGCCGTCGCCGGTGGCGTAGCCGACCAGGTAGCGGGCGAGGTCGGGGGTGGTGACGCGCAGGACGCCGCCGGGGCGCAGGACGCGGCGGGCCTCGCGCAGCCAGCCGACGGCGACGGGCATGGGGACGTGCTCGATGAGGTGCTCCGCGTACACCCAGTCCACGCTGGCGTCGGCGAAGGGCAGCGGCTCGGAGATGTCGAGCCGCGTGAACCAGCGGTCGCCGTCGACGCGGTAGAGGGTTCCGGGCTCGGCGGCCGTGTCCGGGCTGCGCAGGGCGGCCAGGTCGGTGCCGAGGCCCTCGGGGTGGGCGGTGCGGAAGGCCGCGAACTCGATGCCGGTGACGCCGAGTTCGCGGAAGGAGGCGTGGTCGTGGGGCAGGGGGCCCGGGTGGGCCTCCAGGGTCGTGCAGGTGGCGACGTCGGCGCTGAACTCGTCGAGTCTGACGGCGAGGTCGTCGGGGTCGTCCCAGTCCCAGCCGGGGAACCGGGTGTCGGCGGTGGTCATGGCGTGGTCTCTCTTCCTGGTGAACGTGGGGCGGGTGGGGCCCGGTTCAACCGCCGTGGCGGTCAGGGCCGCGCGGGCCAGGGGGCGAGGGCGGTGCGGTCGAGGTCGGCGAGCCGTGGGCGGCCCAACAGGGCCATGGTGTGCTCCAGTTCGTCCCGCAGCAGGTCGAGGACGCGGTGCACTCCGGCCTCTCCCCCGGTCGCCAGGCCCCAGAGCACCGGGCGGCCGACGAGGACGGCGCGGGCGCCGAGGGCGAGGGCGGTGGCGAGGTCGGTGCCGGTGCGCGCGCCGCCGTCGAGGAGGACGGGCAGGTCGGCGGGGACGGCGTCGACGACCTCGGGCAGGGCGGCCAGGGCAGGGAGGGCGCCGTCGAGTTGACGGCCTCCGTGGTTGGAGACCAGGACGGCGTCGGCCCCGTACTCGACGGCGAGGCGGGCGTCCTCGGCGGTGAGGATGCCCTTGAGGACGATCGGCAGCCGCGTCCGTTCGCGCAGCCAGGCGAGATCGGCCCAGGTCAGGCTGGGGTCGAACTGGCGGCGTGCGTGCTCGGCGATGCCCGAACCGCCCACGGTGGAGCGGTGGCTGGCGCTCATCAGGGCCGGGTCGAGGTTGACGGCGCGGACGGCGGCGGGGATCGCGAAGCCGTTGCGCAGGTCGCGCAGGCGTCTGCCGATCCGGGGGGCGTCCACGGTCAGGACGAGGGCGGCGAAGCCGGCGGCCTCGGCGCGTTCCACCAGGGCGGCGACGGCCTCGCGTTCGCGCAGCCAGTACAGCTGGAGCCAGAGCGGGCCGGTGGCGGCCTCCGCGATCTCCTCCAGGGTGCGGCTGGCGAACATCCCGGCCACGAACAGGGCTCCGGCGCGGCCGGCGGCGCGGGCGGTGGCGGTCTCGCCGTCCTCGTCGACGAGCCGGTGGTACGCCATGGGCGCGATGCCGATCGGCGCGTCGAGGCGGCTGCCGAGGAGGGTCAGGCCGGTCGAGCAGGTGGTGACGTCGACCATCGTGCGGGGGCGAAGCGCGTAGTGGGAGAAGGCTTTCCGGTTGGCCGCGAGGGTTCGTTCGTCCCCGCTCCCTCCGGCGATGAAGTCCCATATTTCGCGGGGGAGTTCCGCGCGCGCGGCACGTTCGATCCCGGCCAGCGTGAGTGCTCCCACGGGCATCCTCGTTTCCGGGACGGCCACGCTCGGGCCAGTCCCGATTCGGCAGCGTAGGAGGAAGGACCACATTGGTATAGACCTTGATTTGACCAATCGTCTGTGCCAAGGTCTGGCCACGGAATTGACCGTTTTGGCTACTAACGGCGTTCATGTCAAATCCCCTGCTTCTGTGGAGCGGTGTTGACCCGCATTTCCCCCTCCTCCCTTCCGCCCTCCCCACCCCCGCACGCCGACGCCCAGGAGAACTGGGTGGACGAACTGTTGCTGGCGGGGCCCGGGGGCGAGGAGTGCCTGCACCTCGGCACGCCCCTGGACCGCGACGCCCTGCGCGCGCTGGTCGAGGAGCAGTGCGCGCGGCTGACAGCCGCCGGGCTCGAGCCCGGCGGCACCGCGGCGTTGCGCCTGCCGCCCTCCGTGGCGTTCGTCACGTCGCTGCTGGCCGCCTGGCGCCTCGGCGCCCAAGTCGCCCTGCTCGACCACAGACTGACCGATCATGAAATCGACGGCGCGGTGGAGCGGCTGGCCCCGCAGGTGCTGGTGAGCGCGGCCCACCGGCCGGCCTCGGCGCTGCGCGGCTTCTCCGACGTGGAGCCGGAGGCGCTCGCCCTGCCCGGCGGCCGACCGGCCGCCACCGGGCACGCGCTGATCCAGCTCAGCTCGGGCTCGACCGGCCCGGCCAAGGTGATCGCGCGCACCGCGGGCGACGTCATCCGCGAACTCGACTGCTACCGCAAGCTCACGGACTTCCCCGGCGGGGGCGAGCGGGTCGTGCTGCTGTCCTCGGTCGTGCACGTGCTCGGCCTGGTCGGCGGGCTGCTCAACGCCCTGCGGGCCCGGGCCGCGCTGACGATCCCCGAGCGGATGACGGCGGCGGGCATCCTCGCCGCCGTGGCCGGCAGCGACCGGCCCACCACCGTCATCGGGGTGCCCTTCCACGCGGAGATGCTGGCCGGCACCGTCGCTCCCCCGGCGCTGCCGCAGCTGCGCCGGATGATCGTGGCGGGCGAACTCGTCCGCCCCGGGCTGGCCGCGCTGTTCACCGAGCGCTACGGCGTGCCGCTCGGCACGATGTACGGCATGACCGAGACCGGGGTCATCGCCACCGACCTGTCCGGCGCCCTCCACCCGGCCAAGCGGCCGGTGGCCGGGATGCGGCTGCGGCTGGTCGGCGGCGAGCTGCAGATCGCGGCGCCGACCTCCCCGTACCCGCAGCTCGACGACCCGACCCGCTGGTCGGACGGCTGGCTGCACACCCGGGACGCGGCCGAGGTCGACGAGGTCTACGACCTGGTCACCGTCCTCGGCCGGCTCGACTCCCAGGTGTCGATCGGCGGCCTCAAGGTCGACCTGACCGAGGTCGAGGACGCGCTCACCGCGCTGCCCGAGGTCCGCGAGGCCGTCGTCGTCTTCGACGGCGGCGCGATCGAGGCCTACCTCGCCACCGAGCCCGACGCCGACCTCTCCCTCGTCCAGGACGGGCTGGCCCGCCGGCTCGCCGCCTACAAGCGGCCGCGGCGCCTGGCGCTGCTGCCCCGACTCCCCCGCACCGCCACCGGAAAGCTGCTGCGCGACCCCGCCGCCCTGCGCGGGAGCGCCGCCGCCCCCGCGCACTGAACCACCCGCACGACCCGCACGACCTGCACCACCCGCACCTCCCGACCTAGGAGCCCACCATGCAGGACCGCATCCGCGCGTTCGTCCTCGCCTCCCTCACCGACATGCAGTACGACGTCTCGGAGGTCACCGGGGACACCGACCTCGGACCGGCCGGACTGGACCTCGAATCGCTCGCCCTCGCCGAACTGTCGGTGCAGGTCGAGGACGAGTTCGGGATCAAGTTCGACCTGGACGAGATGGAGACCACCGCGATGATGACGCTCGACGAGTTCACCGCGGACGTCGCCAAGCGCGTCGACGCCCTCGCCACCGCCGGCGCCGGCCCGGTCGGCGACGCGGCGTGAGCGGCGCCGAGACGCTCGACGCCGGGCAGGCGCTGCCCGACCGGGCGGAGGTGGTCACCATGCTGGCGGCGTTCGGGCAGCGCGCCGCCGAGGCCGTGCCGGAGGAGCTCGGGTCCCTCGAACTCACCTGGCTGATCGCCGAGTTCGAGCAGCGCTACGGCATCCAGCTGGACCTCGACGACGAGGGCTTCGCCGCCGTGCGCACGGTGGACGACGCCACCGCGCTGCTGCGCGAGACCGTCCTCGCCGAGCGCGCGGGCGCCCGGCCGTGACCGGCGCGCGGCCCGTGCTCGTCACCGGCGTCGGCGTGCTCAGCGCCGCCGGGCGCGGGCTCGCCCCGCTGGCCGAGGCCGCCGCGCACGGCAAGGCCGCCTTCGGCGAGGTCGCCCGGTTCGACGTGAGCGGGCGCCGCACCACCCGGGCCGCGCTGCTGCCCCCCGAGGTGCCGCTGGCCGCCGCGCTGCCGCTGGCCAGGGCCGTGCTGGACGCGGTCGGGCAGGCCTGGCAGCAGGCCGGGGCGCCCGCCGGGGGCACTCCCGTGCTGCTCGCGCTGCACAGCGACGAGCGCACCGGGGCCACCGCGCGGGCCGTCGGCGCCGGGGTCGAGGCCCTGTGCGGCGGCCCGGGCGTCACCCGGGTGTACACCGGCGCCTGCGTGGCGGCCTCCACGGCCGTCGCCGACGCCGCCGCCATGGTCGCCACCGGGCGGCACGAGAGGGTCCTGGTCGCGGCCGGGCACCTGGTCGAGCCGGGGGTGTTCGCCGTCTTCGACGCCGGGCGCGCCCTCGCCCGGGACGGCGAACTGCGCCCGTTCAGCAGCGGACGCACCGGCACCCTGCTCGCCGACGCGGCCGTGGCCGTCCTGGTGGAGGCCGCCCCGGCGGCCGCACACCGGGGCGCCCCCGAGCTCGCCCGGCTGGCCGGCTGGGGCCGGGCCGGGGACGCCCACCACGTCTGCCGCCCCGAACCGGAGGGCACCGGCCTGGCCCGGGCGATCGAGGCCGCGCTCACCCGCGCGGGCCTCGCCCCCGAGGAGGTCGGCTACGTCAACGCCAACGGCACCGGCTCCGACCTCGCCGACCTCGCCGAAGCCCGCGCCCTGCACCGGGTGTTCGGCCCGCACACCGCCCAACTCCCGGTCAGCTCCAGCAAGTCGGTGCACGGCCACGCCCTGGAGGCCTCCGCCCTGCTCGAACTCGCCGTCACCGTCGGCGCGCTGGGCACCGGACTGCTCCCGGTCAACGCCGGCGGGCTCGGACCGGACCCGCAGATCGGCCTCGACCTCGTCCTGGACGGCCCGCGCGCCGCCCGCCCCCGCCACGCCCTCAGCCTCAACTCCGCCTTCGGCGGCGCCAACACCGCCCTGCTGCTGGCCGCCGCATGAACAGCACACCCATGACGACGACCACCACCACAACCACCGCGGCCGCCGCATACGGGCTGCGCGTGCTCGCCGAGACGCACGCGCCCGACGCCGCCGCCCCTGTGCCACCCCTGCCCGGCTTCGCCGCCTCCGGCTTCAACCCGCTGGTCGCCCACGCCGCCGACCGCTGCCTGGGCGCCCTCCACGGCCAACCTCCGGCCCCCGGGCGCACCGCCCTGCTGCTGGCCAGCACCACCGGCGACCGCGCCACCGCGCGGGCGATCGACGAGGCCGCCGGGGCCGGGCGGCGGGCCGCGCCGCTGCTGTTCTTCCAGTCCAACCCCAACGCCGTCCTCGGGCACATCGCCGCGCGCTGGGGCCTGACCGGCCCCGTCGTGGCGATCCGCCCCGCCGAGGCCGTACCCGGCCGCATCCCGGCCGACGCGCTCGACCACGCCGCGCTGCTGATCGAGGACGGGGACGCCGACCGCGTCCTGGTCGTCGCCGCCGAGGAGACGGCGGGGGGCGGGCACGTCGCCGCGGCCGCCCTGCTGGCCCGCTGACCGCCCCCTCCACCCGACCGCACCCGTCACCCGCTCTCGACCAGAAGCCTTCCGTCACCCGGCCGAGGCCGACGCGCGCACCGCCCTGCCACCGAACCGCCCGAGAGGGAGCCACCCGTGTCCATCCGCAGTCTCCGCCGCCTGCTCGCGGACGACCCCGGCCTCGGCGCCGGGAACGTCCTGGAGGCCCGCCTCGCTCTCGGCCTCGGCCTGGACGACCCGCTGATCACCTTCGACACCCCGGTCGACGACCACGCCGCCTGGCAGCCCTTCACCCTGCGCGAGCTGGACCGCGCCGTGCGCGCCCGCGCCGCCGCCCTGCACGCCCTGGGCGTCACCCGCCGCGACCCTGTGGTGGTCTGGTCGGGCGCCGCCGCCGACCACGTCCTCGCCTTCCTCGCCCTGGCCCGCCTCGGCGCGATCCCCGCCCTGCTCAACCCCAACCTGGACGCCGAGCGCGCGGCCCGCTACATCGCCCGCCTCGGCGCGGCCGGGGTGCTGGCCGACGAGGCCCACCTGGCCGCCCTCGCGGACCAGGAGCCCGGGGCGCCGCTGCTGCCCGAGATCGGCACGCTCGGCGCGGGCGACCCCGAGGCCGCCCCGGCGCCGTACCGGCACTGGTCCGGCGACCCGGTGGCGATCACCCACTCCTCGGGCACCACCGGCATGCCGAAGGCCGTCGTCCACTCGCACGCCAGCCTGTACGCGGCGATCCTCCACCGGCTGCGCCTGCCGCGCCCGCAGGGCCAGGAGCGGATGCTCAGCGCGCTGCCCGCCCCGCACGCGGCGACGCTGATCGCCCTCAACCTCGCCCTCAGCTCGCACACCGAACTCGCCGTGCTCTCCGGCCAGTCGGGCGCCGAGGTGCTGGAGGCGATCGAGCGGTGGCGCCCCAACGGGGTCGTCGGCTTCGCCGCCACCTGGGCCGACCTCGCCCACCACGACCTGGCCGCACGGGACTTGAACTCCGTCGCGCTGTGGTGGAACACCGGCGACTGCGCGCACGAGGTGCACATCCGCCGCCTGATCGCCACCGGCAGCCGGGAGACCGTCACCCGCGAGGGCCGCGTGCGCGAGAGCGGCTCGCTGTTCGTGGACGGCCTCGGCTCCACCGAGATGGGCCACTCCCACTTCTTCATCACCCACGGCCCCGGCACCGAGCGCTACGGGCGCTGCGTCGGGCGCCCGCACGCCTTCGTCGACTGCGAGGTGGTCGGCCCGGACGGCGAGCCGCTCGGCCCCGGCGAGATCGGCGAACTCGCCACCGCCTCCCCGACGTTGGCGCTCGGCTACTGGAACGACTCGGCGACGACCTTCCGCACCCGGCTGCGCGGGCGCTTCCTCACCGGCGACCTGATGTACCGGGACGAGGAGGGCTACTACTACCACGTCGACCGGGCCGTGGACTCCGTCCAACTCGACGGCGGCGAGCGGCTGTTCACCGCCATGTCGGAGGAGCGGGTGCTCGCCGCCTGCCCCGACGTGCTGGACTGCACCGTCGTCGCGGTGCGCGACGGCGAACGCGTCGTCACCGACGTGCTGCTGATCCTCGCGGAGGACTCCGCGACCGACCTCGACCGGACGAAGGCCGTCACCGCCGCCCTCGACGAGGCCACCGCCGCGACGGTGCGCGAGGTGCTGGTGGTCTCCGGCGGGGACATCCCGCTCGGCCCGACCGGCAAGGTCCGCAAGGTCCTGCTGCGCGAGCGCCACCTGGGCGCGGCCCGCACCGCCGGCGCGACGGGCTCGACGGGCTCGACGGGCTCGACCGGCGTGGTGAGCGCATGAGCGCCGCCCGTCCGGGAGCCGTCGTCACCGGCCTCGGCATGGTCTCCCCGCTCGGCCGCAAGAGCGCCGAGGTGTTCGAGGCGCTGGCCGCCGGCCGCTCCGGCCTGAGCGCCGTGCCCGAGGGCCACCCCGCGCACGGCTGGCTGCCCGCCGCCGGGATCGCCCCGCCCGTGGACGGCAAGGAGGTGCTGCCGCCCACCGAGACCCGCTGCGTGGACCGCTTCGTGCTGCTGGCCCTGGCCGCCGCCGACGACGCGCTCGCCGACGCGGGCCTGGTCGTCGGCCGCGACGTCGACCCGCACCGCACCGCCGTGGTGCTGGCCACCGGCGGCGGCGGGCTGGAGACCTTCGAGCAGCAGTCCCACCGCCGCCTGGAGCGCGGGCGCCCCGGCGTCAGCCCGTACCTGCTGCCGGGCATGCTCTCCAACATGGCCACCGCCCGGATCGCCATCAAGCACGGCATCCGCGGCTACAGCTCGGCCGTGGTGACGGCCTGCGCGGCCGGGGCCCAGGCCGTGGCCGAGGGGCTGCGGCTGATCCGCTCCGGCGACGCGGACGTGGTGGTCTGCGGCGGCACCGAGTCCTCGCTGCACCCGACCATCGCCGCCGCCTTCACCAACGCCCGCGCCCTCGCCCAGGGTTGGGAGGACCCGGCGCAGGCCTCGCGGCCCTTCGACGCCCGGCGCAACGGCTTCGTGCTGGGCGAGGGCAGCGCCGTCCTCATCCTGGAGCGGGCCGAGCACGCCGACGCCCGCGGCGCCGGCGGCTACGCCGACGTCATCGGCTGGGGCGCCTCCACCGACGCCCACCACCCGACCATGCCCCGCCCGGACGGCGCCGGCGCCGCCGACGCGATGCGCGCCGCCCTCGCCAACGCGGGCCTGGCGCCGGGCGACATCGACTACGTGAACGCCCACGGCACCGGCACCAAGATCGGTGACGTGGCCGAGACGGCCGCCCTGCGCGCCGTCTTCGGCGAGCACCGCCCGGCCGTCAGTTCCACCAAGGGCGCCACCGGCCACCTCCTGGGCGCCGCGGGCGCGCTGGAGGCGGCCGTGACCGCCCTGGCGGTGGCGAGGGGGACGCTGCCGCCCACGCTCAACCTGACCGACCCCGACCCGGCCTGCGACCTCGACCACGTCCGCGGCACCGCCCGGACCGGCCCGGTGCGCGCGGCGCTGAGCAACGCCTTCGCCTTCGGCGGCCACAACCTCAGCCTGATCCTCGGCCCGGCGTCCACCCGGTCAACCCGCTAATCCACCACCCCCCGGGGGGAGATCCCGATGTCCGTCCAGACCATCAGCCACGTCGAGTTCCACTGCGACGACGCCGACAAGTACGCCGCCGGCCTCTGCGCCGACTACGGCTTCACCGCCGAAGCCCCCGTCACCGCGCCCGACGGCACCCGCACCATCGCCCTGGGCCAGGGCACCATCCGCCTGCACCTGGCCGACGCCGCCGACCCCGGCCACCCCGTCTCCTCCTTCGTCGCCCGCCACGGGGACGCCGTCGCCGCCCTGGCCCTCGGCTGCGAGGACCCGGGCGCCGCCCTGGACCGCGCCGAGCGGCACGGCGCCCGGGTGATCGACCGCGCGGGCGCCCTGATCGCCGGGTTCGGCGACACCGCGCTGCGCTTCGTCCCGCTGCGCACCGCCGACCCCGACACGGGCGAGGGCCTGCTCGACACCCTCGACCACGTCGCCGTCTGCGTCCCCGCCGGCCAGCTGGCCGAGGCCGTGAAGTTCTGCGAGGCCGCCCTCGGCTTCCACCGGATCTTCGGCGAGTACATCGAGGTCGGCGAGCAGGCCATGGACTCCAGCGTCGTGCAGAGCGCCTCCGGCGAGGTCACCTTCACCCTGATCGAGCCCGACACCGCCCGGCGCCCCGGCCAGATCGACGAGTTCCTCTCCTCGCACGGCGGCGCCGGGGTCCAGCACCTGGCGTTCAGCACCCGCGACATCGCCACCGCCGTGCGCACCATCCGCGCGCGCGGCGTGGAGTTCCTCACCACCCCCGGCGCCTACTTCGACGCGCTCGCCGAGCGGTTCGGCGAGACGGCCATCCCCGTGGAGACCCTGCGCGACCTGCACGTCCTCGTCGACCAGGACCACGGCGGCCAGCTGTTCCAGATCTTCGCCCGCTCCACCCACCCCCGGCGCACCTACTTCCTCGAGGTGATCGAGCGCCAGGGCGCCGGCACCTTCGGCACGGCGAACATCAAGGCCCTGTACGAGGCCGTCGAGCGCCAGAGCACCACCGCCCGCTGACCCCCGCGAGAAGAGAGCGCGCCGATGACCACCACCATCGAGTTCCACCTCACCGACGCCGAACGCGCGTCGCTGCCCACCCCCGAGGAGGTGGCGCACTACCGCGAGCACGGCTGGTACCTGTCCCGCCGCCTGTTCAGCGACGAGGAGCTGGACGCCCTCCAGGCCGCCACCGAGCGCTACTACGACGGCGAGCGGGACCGCGAACTGCCCGTCCGCCCGCCCCGGCTGGCCGCCTGGGACCCCTCGCACGGCCCGGTGCAGCGCCACAACGACTACGTCCACTACGAGAGCGACGCCATCGGCGCGATCCTGCGCAAGCCGCTGGTCGGCGCCGTCGCCGCGCTGCTCGCCGGGGCCGAGGAGATCCGCATCTTCCAGGCCACGCTGATCCTCAAGCCGCCGGTGCCCGGGGAGCCCAGCAACCAGGTGCCCTGGCACTTCGACAAGCACTACTGGCAGACCTCCACCTCGGAGGACATGCTCACCGCCTTCATCCCCTTCCACGACTGCCGGGAGGAGAACGGCACCATCACCATGGTCGACGGCAGCCACCGCTGGCAGGAGCTGCCCTCCGGCGAGGACTCCACCCGGCACTTCGCCGACCGCGACAACGGCGAGCTGGACGCCATCCTGGCCGCCAACGCCGCGCACAACGGCACCACGGTGGAGAAGGTCCCGATGCGGATCCCGCGCGGCCACATGTCCTTCCACCACTGCCGCACCTACCACGGCTCCGGCCCCAACCTGGCCTCGTACCCGCGCCGCGCCGTCTCCCTGCACCTGCAGGACGGCGCCAACGAGTACCGCCGGCACGACAGGGAGGACGGCGGCCCGGTGGTCTACAACCACGACGTACTGGTGCGCCGCACCGCCGACGACCGGCCCGACTACGCCGACCCGGCCTACTGCCCGACCACCTGGCGAGGGGCCCTGTGACGGCACCCCTGCGGTCCGTGGAGGAGCGCTACCGGATGCTGCGGCTGATCCGCGGCTTCGAGGAGCTGGCGCTCGCCCAGGTGAAGGCCGGCGCGATCCCCGGCGGCATCCACCCGTACATCGGTCAGGAGGCCGTCGCGGTCGGCGTCTGCTCGGCGCTCGGCCCGGCCGACACCCTCACCAGCACCCACCGCGGCCACGGCCACGTCCTCGCCCGGGGCGTGGCCCCCGACCGGCTGCTCGCGGAACTCATGGGCCGCGTCGGCGGGTTGAACAGCGGCCGGGGCGGCTCCATGCACGCCGCCGACCTCGGCCTGGGCATCCTCGGCGCCAACGGCATGGTCGGCGCGGGCGCCCCGATCGCCGTCGGCGCCGCCTGGGCCGCACGGCAGGCCCGCAGCAGCGCCGTCGCCGTCTCCTTCTTCGGCGACGGCGCGCTCAACCAGGGCGTCCTGCTCGAGTCGCTCAACCTGGCCGCGATGTGGCGCCTGCCGGTGGTGTTCGTCTGCGAGAACAACGGCTACGCCACCACCCTGCCCGCTGCCGCCGCCGTCGCCGGCAGCGCCACCGGCCGCGCCGAGGCCTTCGGCATCCCCGCCGAGCGGGTGGACGGCATGGACACGGAGGCCGTCCGGGCCGCCGCGCTGCGCGCCGTCCAGCGGGCGGCCGACGGCGGTGGCCCCGGCTTCCTCGAGTGCCGCACCTACCGCTACGAGGGCCACCACACCATGGAACGCCGGATGAAACTGCGCTACCGCTCCCCCGAGGAGGTCGAGGCCTGGCGCGACCAGGACCCGATCCCCCGCGCCGCCGCCCTGCTCGACCCCGCCGACGTCGCCTCCCTCGACGCCGAGGTCGAACAACTCCTGCGCGAGGCCGAGGAGTTCGCCCTCGCCTCGGAGCACCCCGACCCGTCCGGCGCGCTCGACCACCTGTACGCGGACGGGCTGCGCCCCCGGGCGGGGGCGACGGCATGAGACTCTCCTACACCAAGGCCCTCAACCGGGCCCTCGCCGACGAGCTCGACGCCGACCCGGCGGTGTGCGTGTTCGGCGAGGACATCGGCGCCGGGATGGCCGGGCCCACCCTGGGCCTGCTGGACCGCTTCGGCGCGGACAGGATCGTCGACACCCCGCTGTCCGAGCAGGCCTTCACCTCCATGGCGATCGGCGCCGCCCTGGCCGGGCGCCGGCCCGTCCTGGAGTTCCAGATCCCCTCGCTGCTGTTCCTGGTCTTCGAGCAACTCGTCAACCAGGCGCACAAGTTCTCGCTGATGACGGGCGGCCAGGCCTCCGTGCCACTGACCTGCCTGGTGCCCGGCTCCGGCTCCCGGGACGGCTGGGCGGGCCAGCACTCCGACCACCCGTACAGCCTGTTCGCGCACGCCGGGATGAAGACCGTCGTGCCCGCCACCCCGACGGACGCCTACGGGCTGCTGCGCTCGGCCGTCCGGGACGAGGACCCGGTCGTGGTCTTCGCGCCCGCCGGCGCCCTGGCGGTGCGCGAGACCGTCACCTGGGAGCTGGAGCCGATCCCGCTCGGCCGCGCCCGCGTCCACCGCCCCGGCACGGACGTCACCGTCGTCGCCGTCGGCCACCTCGTCCACGACGCGCTGGCCGTGGCCGAGGAGCTGGCCCCGGAGGTCTCCGTCGAGGTGCTGGACCCGCGCACCCTGTACCCCTTCGACTGGGAGGCCCTCGCCGCCTCCCTCCAGCGCACCGGGCGGCTGGTGGTGTTCGACGACTCCAACCGCACCTGCGGCTTCGCGGCCGAGGTCCTGGCCACCGCCTCCGAGGAGATGCGCCTGGTCGCCCCGCCCCGGCGCGTCACCCGCCCCGACGGCGCCGTCCTGCCCTTCGCGCCCGCCCTCGACCGCGCCGTGCAGCCCTCCCGCGAACAGCTGCGGCAGGCGCTTGCGGCCGTCCTCAAGCACCCCTGAACCCCGTTCGTCTCCAACCCCCGAGGAGAACCATGTCCACCAGCCGCTACCACTGGGACCGCACCCACCCCGGCCTGACCGGCCTCCAGAAGGCGATCGACCCGCTGCGCCGCGAGGTCGTCGGCCACTCCGTCTACCACGGGCTGAACAGCATCGGCCGCGTCCGCACCTTCCTGGACAGCCACGTCTTCGCGGTCTGGGACTTCATGTCCCTGCTGAAGAGCCTCCAGCGCGACCTCACCTGCGTCGAGGTCCCCTGGGTGCCGAACGGCCCGACCGCCAGCCGCCGGCTGATCAACGACATCGTGCTGGTCGAGGAGAGCGACGAGCTCGGCGAGGGCTACACCAGCCACTTCGAGCTGTACGTCGAGGGCATGCGCCAGGCCGGCGCCGACACGGCCCCGATGGCGGAGTTCCTCGCCCTGCTGGGCTCCGGCAGCACCGTCCCGCAGGCCCTCAAGGAAGCCGAAGTGCCGCAGGCGGCCGTGGACTTCACGACCACCACCTGGTCGATCGTGGAGGACGCGCCGGTGCACTGCCGGGCCGCCGCCTTCGCCTTCGGCCGCGAGGACCTGATCCCCGAGATGTTCACCCAGGTCGTCGGGATCGCGGACCCGGACGGCGTGCTCACCGTCTTCAAGGACTACCTGGCCCGCCACATCGAGGTCGACGGCGAGCAGCACACCCCGATGGCCATGCAGATGCTGATCGACCTGAACGGTGACGACCAGGACAAGTGGGACTCCTGCGCCGAGACCGTCCAGCTCGCGCTGGAGGCCCGGCTGAAGCTCTGGACGGCCATCGAGCAGTCGTTCTGACGCTCCATCGGATCGTCTGTCAGATGATCTTCGGGACGAGGGAGGCCGCCACGGGCAGCACGTCCTCCTCGGCCCGGTAGCGGTGCATCGCCGCCCGGCCCTGCGCTCCGCGCACCCGGGCGGCGAGCCTGGCCGGCAGCACCACGCTGCACAGGAAACCGCGCCCGTCGAAGCCCTCCACCGTCCAGCACACCCACGGGACGGGGAAGTTCGCCGCCGGGCTGAACAGCACCGGCCGCCGCCCCTGGAAGGCGATCCCGTACGCGCCGAAGCGGCTCCAGTTGGAGAAGCTGAAGCGGCGGGCCGCCGGGTCGAAGCCCAGCGGCACGCAGTCGCCCAGCCGGCCGCGGCCGAGGGCGGCCAGGAAGGACAGGTTGGCCCGCAGGTTGAGGTGCGCGGCCGGGAACTCCTCCACCGCCGTGCGCAGCGTGGCCGCCAGCGCCGCGGGGCCCTCCCCGGGCCGGTGCGGCACGTGCACCTCGCTCAGCAGGTTGCCGACCAGGGCGGGCGAAAGGCCCAGCCAGCGCCGGGCGTTGACGGGGACGGTGACCATCCGCTCGGCCTCGTCCTCGTCCAACTCCCGCAGGGTGCTGATCAGATGGGCGCAGACCGCGTCCCCCGAGGACAGGCGCCTTCCGGCCTTGGCGGTGAACTCCTCCAGCATCCGCCGTACTTCGTCCTCGGCGAAGTGGATCTGGACGATCCTGTTGGCGCGCGGCGCGACCGCCACCTCGACGGCCAGCGCCCGGGCCTCGGCGGGCGTGGGCAGCCGGAAGCCGGGGCGGCCGCAGTCCCGCTCGGGGAGGACCTCGTGCAACAGCGCGTCCTGGTCCTCGACGAGTTCGGCCTCCGGCATGGCCTCGCCCTCGACGGCTGCCGACCAGGCGCGCATCAGCAGCATGAAGCTCTGGAGGTCGCCGATCGCGTGGTGCCAGGAGCAGCCGAGGACCGTCCCGCCGTCCGAGGTGCGGGTGACGCGCACGGTGAGCAGCGGGACGCCGCCGAGGCGGGCGGCGGGGGCGTCCACCGGGTCGACGAGCTCGGAGCCGGCGGCGGTGGCGCGACCCATGGCCTCGGCGAGGGTGCCCTCGACGGTGTAGACGTCCAGGGGCACGCCGGTGTCGTCGCAGACGGCCGTCAGGCGGTCCCCGTCCGTGCGCAGGCGGCCGGCGAAGACCGGCACCCGCTCCAGGGCGAGGGCCAGGCCGGCGGCGAGGCGGTCCTCGTCCAGGGGGCGCTCGAAGTAGAGGACGACGGAGACGGAGAGGTCCGCCAGCATCGTGTCCATCAGGCCGCAGCGCAGCTCACGGCCGGTGGCGTGGCCCACCCTGACGACCCGGCGGCTCCTCAACTGCGGCCAGATGCTCATGAGTTCCGTCCCCAAGTGGTCGTACGCCGGCGGCGGGCACGCCGAACGATAGTGCCGCGCCGAGGCAGTGGTCCAGTCCAATCGACGATCGAATCCAGGGATCCGGAGGAATCCCGTCCGAGGCGCGGGCCGTGCGGGGCGGAACTAGAATCTTCGGCATGGGAGAGCGCCCGGGCGCACCCACCGCGCCGCCCCTCGTCCTGGTCACCGACACCGGGTCGCGGCTGATCGACCCGAGCCGGGCCTACCACCTCGGCCGCGACCCGACCGGCGAGATCGTCCTGCCCGACCCCCGGGTCTCCTGGCACCACGCGGTGCTGCGCGCCGTCGGGGACCACTGGCTGCTGGAGGACGTCGGCAGCACCAACGGCACGTACGACCACGGCCACCGCGTCGCCAGCGAGGACGTCGGCCCCGGCACCAGCCTGCGCTTCGGGGACCCGTCCACCGGCCCGTCCGCGACCTTCGCCGGCGTGCCCCCGCACGACCCCGGCGCGCGGACCTCCCTGCTCGCCCCGCGCTCCTCCGGCACCTTCCGCCGCCCCAGCTCCGTCCTGCAGCTGCCCGCACGGGCCGTGCGCATCGGCCGCGCGAGCGACAACGACCTCGTCCTGGACGACCTGGTCGTCTCCCGCCACCACGCCGAACTGCGCGAACTGCCCGGCGGCGGCCACGAGATCGTCGACCTGGGCAGCCACAACGGCACCTACCTCAACGGCGCCCCTGTCCAACGCGCCCCCGTCGGCCCGGCCGACATCGTCGGCATCGGCCACTCCGCGCTCTGCCTCTCCGACGGCCGCCTCGTCGAGTACACCGACACCGGCGAGGTCTCCCTCGACGTGCAGCACCTCGTGGTGCGCGTCGGCCCCGACCACCGGGTGCTGCTGGACGACGTCGGCTTCCCGCTCGCCGAGAAGGCGCTGCTCGCCGTGGCCGGCCCCAGCGGCGCCGGGAAGTCCACCCTGCTCAACGCCCTCACCGGCCTGCGCCCCGCCGACGAGGGCACCGTGCTCTACGACGGGCGCGACCTCTACCGCGACTACGCCGAACTGCGCCGCCGCATCGGCCTCGTCCCGCAGGACGACATCCTGCACACCCAGCTCACCGTGCGCCGCGCCCTCTCCTACGCCGCCGAGCTGCGCTTCCCCGGCGACACCGCCCGGCACGAGCGGGAGGCCCGGGTCGACGAGGTGATCGGCGAACTGGGCCTGCGGGAACGGGCCGACCAGGTCATCTCCAGCCTCTCCGGCGGCCAGCGCAAACGCGTCAGCGTCGCCCTGGAGCTGCTCACCAAGCCCTCGCTGCTGTTCCTGGACGAGCCGACCTCCGGCCTGGACCCGGGCATGGAACGCTCCGTGATGCACATGCTGCGCGGCCTCGCCGACGACGGCCGCACCGTCGTCGTGGTGACGCACAGCGTGCTGAGCCTGGACGTCTGCGACCGGCTGCTGGTGCTCGCCCCCGGCGGGCGCACCGCCTACTACGGGCCGCCGGGCGAGGCGCTGGCGTACTTCGGGTTCACGCAGTGGCCGGAGGCCTTCGAGGCCTTCGAGAACGAGACGCACACCGCCTGGCAGGAGCGCTTCCGCGCCTCCCCGCAGTACGGGCGGTACGTGGCGGCCGAGGCCACCCACTCCGTGGCGCCCTCTTCTGGCCCGTCACGGCCGGTCATCGGGCGCGAGAAGCCGCAGGGCTGGTTCTCCCAACTGGGCACCCTCGTACGCCGCTACACCGCCGTGCTGGCCGCCGACCGGCTCTTCCTCACCATCATGGTGGTGCTGCCCTTCGTCATCGGCCTGATGTGCCGCGCGATGGCCGGCACCCGCCTGACCCCCGACAACGCCGTCAACTGCCTGCTCACCCTCTGCATCGGCGGTCTGCTGACCGGCTCCGCCAACTCGGTGCGCGAGCTGGTCAAGGAGCGCGCCGTCTACCGGCGGGAGCGGGTGGTCGGGCTCTCCAGATCGGCCTACCTGGTCTCCAAGGTGGTGGTGCTCGGCACCGTCACCGTCGCCCAGGCGGCGGTGCTCACCGTGGTCGGCCTCGCCGGGGTGGACCTCTCCTTCGCGGTGCCGACCGGCGTGGTGATGCCCCAACTGCCCGAGCTGATCATCGCGGTGGCGCTGCTGGCCTTCTCCGCGATGATGCTCGGCCTGGTCGTCTCCGCCCTGGTCGGCAAGGAGGAGGCGACGATGCCGCTGCTGGTGCTGCTCTCCGTGGTGCAGATCGTCTTCAGCGGCCTGATGCTCAAACTCCACGGCGTGCCCGGCCTGGAGCAGTTCGCCTGGCTGATCCCCTCCCGCTGGGGCCTGTCCGCGATGGCCCGCACCGTCGAACTGCACGCGATCTTCCCGACCGCGATCACCGCCGACCCGATGTTCCGCCACGAGCGCAACGGCTGGCTGCTGAGCATGGCCGTGCTGCCCGCGCTCTCGGCGGCGTACGGGCTGGTGGTGCTGGCCCTGCTGCGGCGGCACGAGCCCGCGATCATGCGCCGGTAGACGGCTAGAGTGGAGAGAGCGAGCGAGGAAGTGCAGCCGGTGATGGACGAGTTCGCGTTCCGCCCCAGCCATGTCGCCCCTCCGGGCGGGATGGCCGGCTGGGCGGCCCCGGACCCGGCCCGGCTCTCCGCCCGGCTGGACGAGCTGCTGCCCGTCCGGGTGCTCGCCCGGCAGGGCGACTGGGCGCAGGTGCTGTGCTCCAACGGCTGGACGACCTGGGTGGACGGCCGCCTGCTGGTCGTCCTTCCCCAGCCCCCGCCCGAGGCCGGCGGCGACCCCGCCCCCGGGACCGACCCCCGCGCGGCGCTCGCCGAGGCCGAAGCGGCCGTCGCCCGCTACCGGGCGCTGCTGGACGCCCTCGCCTCCGGCGGCCTGGACGAGGCCGCCTTCCGGGAGCAGACGCGCGGGCTGCGGGTCGGCCTGGTGCTGGACGGGCCCCGGCTGTGGGTCTTCGACCCGGTGCGGGACGGCTGGTCCTACGGCGAGGGGCTCCAGTCCCAGCCGTACGCGGCCGCCCCCGCCCCGGCCGACCCGTCCGCCCCGTCTGCTCCGTCCGCTGCGGCGCCCACCCGGGCCGGCGGGCCGTGACCGCCCCCGAGGGCCCGGCCACCGCCCTGCCCTCGGGCCTGGACGGGCGCCGGGTCGCGGGCTACCGGCTGGAGGAGGAGATCGGGCGCGGCGGCATGGCCGTGGTCTACCGGGCCAAGGACCTCCACCTCGGCCGTACCGTCGCCGTCAAGCTCCTCGCCCCCGAGCTGGCCCGCAACGAGGTGTTCCGCCGACGGTTCATGCACGAGTCGGAGGCCGCCGCCGCGATCGACCACCCCCACATCGTCCCGGTCTTCGACGCCGGGGAGCAGGACGGCATCCTGTACCTCGCGATGCGCTACGTCGAGGGCGGGGACCTGCGCTCCCTGATCACCCGCACCGGCCCCCTCCCGCTCCCCCGCGCCGCCGGCCTCGCCCTGCAGATCGCCTCCGCGCTCGACGCCGCCCACGAGCACGGCCTGGTGCACCGGGACGTCAAACCGGGCAACGTCCTCGTCGCCGCCGGAACGGACGGCGAGCACCCCGAGCACCTGTACCTGGCGGACTTCGGGCTCACCAAGAAGTCGCTGTCGCTCAGCGGGCTGACCAGCGTCGGCCAGATCGTCGGCACCCTCGACTACGCGGCGCCCGAGCAGATCTCCGGCAAGCCGCTGGACGGGCGGTGCGACCAGTACGCCCTGGCCTGCGTGGTCTTCGAGCTGCTGGCCGGCGCCCCGCCGTTCCGCCGCGAGAGCGACCTCGCCCTGCTCTGGGCCCACCTCAACGACCCGCCGCCCACCCTGCGCGAGCACCGGCCGGACCTGCCGGAGGCCGTCGGGACGGTGCTCGCGCGGGCGCTGGCGAAGGCGCCCCAGGAGCGCTACGACAGCTGCCTGCACTTCGTCGCCGCCCTGCGCGCGGCCGCCGCCACCCCCGGGCCGCCCACCCAGGTGGTACCCGCCGTACCCGAGCCCCCCGCCTGGGCCCAGCCCGTCCTCCGGAGGAGCCGCCCGCGATGAACGCCGTCAGCCAGGCCTTCGCCGTCCTCGCCGCCGCGATCCACCTCGTGGTGTGGCCGCTGGAGAGCTTCCTGTACGGGCACCCCCGGGTCCGCCGCCTGCTGACCGGCAGCACGGCGGACGCCCCCGAGGTCCGGCTGTGGCGCGTCAACGTCGGCTTCTACAACCTGTTCCTGGCCCTCGGCCTGATCACGGGCCTGACCCTCCTCCACACCGGCCACCCGAACGCGGGCCGCCCGATGATCCTCTACGTCGCCGCCTTCATGCTCGCGGGCGGCCTCACCCTCGCCGCCTCCGCACCCAAACTCTGGCGCGGCGCCCTCGGCCAGGCCGTCCCGGCGGCCGTCATCCTGCTCGCCGGGGCCCGATAGCATCGCGCCGGTGACTTTCGAACACCTGACGAACCGGGCACGGTCCTTCATCGGCGCCCACGGCGTCAGGGCCGACGCCGGGCCCGTCGTCGAGGAACTCCGGCAACCGTGGCTCGACCACGGCGTCCCGGCAGCGGTCGTCGACCGGATGGCCGCCTACCAGCGGCGCTGGGGCGGCCTCGTCCTGCCGCCCTCCCCGGTGTACGACGGCGGGCCCAAGCAGCTGTGCGCGGACCTGCCCGACAACTCGCACGCGGAAGGCTGGTCCTTCGAGGCCGGGCCGCAGCGCACGGCCCTCCCGTACGGGTTCTGGATCGGCCCGTCCGGCGAGTTCGCCATCGACGGGGACCACTGGGCGCCCCTGCACGCGAGCATCGAGGGCTGGGTGGAGGCGCTCGCGCTGGCCCACCACGCGGCGTCCTGGGCGAGGCAGATCACCAAGGTCACGGGCGAGGACGTCGACGCCATCGACCTGACCGGCTTCGAACCGGTGCCGGAGGTACGCGGCCTCGCCGACACCTGGTGGCGCGGCCCCGACTCCCTCATCGCCGTCCACACGGGCGAGGCCGTCGCCCTCTCCTGGCCGCGCGGACGCACCGCGTGGATCTACTCCGGCCTCGACAACTGGGGCCTGCACGGCGGGGTGCCCGACGACGACTGACCTCAAGATCGGAACGACGTCCATCCCGCCGGACGGCCTCAACCTGCCGTACAACCGCTTCACATGGGCCGAGGACCACGACTCGGGCGCCGGGTACCATCGAGCGGAGCAAGGCCGCAAAGCGGCTCGGGCAGGACGGCGGCGCGACCCGGTTCACGACCGAGAAGACCGTGAGCGAACCCGGCGCGGCGGGGTATCTCGTCAACGGGGACGGAACGACGTGCACATGAATCGCCACCAGCTCCTGACGGCCCTACGGGAAGCCGGAGTCCCGGATGACTGGTACGGCATCAACACCCGGGATCTGAGATCCTTCGTGTTCAAGCTGGAGTCGGTGCCAGTGCTGGTCCAAGCGCTCGACGACCGCTGGTACATCGAAGTATTCGAGCGCGGTGAGCAGAGGTACCCCGCGGTCTTCGACGCCGAGGAGGAGGCCTGCGCCTACCTGCACGACAGCGTCATGAACCAATGGAACCACCACCGGTCCCAGTGACCGAACCGGCCTGGCAGACGAATCCGCCTGCCAGGCCGTCGTTCGTCGGACCGTCGCGAGGATCCTGACCGGAGGAGCTGTGCACCGACGGTCCGGTGAAGACCCAGACGGGCCCGGCGCCCGCCCCGGAGCACCGTCGCGGGCCGGACCTCGTGGGTCGCGCCGCTGGACGAGGTGCGGCTACGCCCGGGCGACACGGCCGCTGGCGCCCAGGTCCGCCGGGGGTTGGCGCCCGTGAGGGACCGCGAGCCGACTCAGTCGTCCGTCGACGCGCCGCGGTGGCGGAGGTGGGAGGCGTCTCTTCGACCGATGCCGGGCTCGCTCCAGTCTTCCGCGATGAACGAGTTGCGGATCGACCTGCGCGGCCACGCGATGGAGACACTGAACGACTTCTGGGATGCCGTCGCCGGTCCTTGCGGCCTGCCGGAATGGTTCGGCCGGAATCTGGACGCCTGGTCGGACACCATCGAGACCCGAGGCATCTCCGAGGTCATCGACAGCCACGACACCCTGGTCATTCACGTCGACCGACAAGGGCTGTTCGACGGGAGCCGCCGGGAGGCCCAGGTCCTGGCAGACACCTTCGACGGACAGACCAACCAGCTCTGCATCCATCCCGGTGCCTGATCTCGTCGGATCGTGGCTCGGCACCACACCGCGTGGTGCCGAGCACCTGCCTCCCAACGACCCCGTCACAGCCGGGTTCAGCCCCCTGACGCCTCGCCGCGGTGGCGGAGGTGGGAGGCGAGGAGGGCGCCGAGGGTGCCGGTGAGGAGGCCCCAGGCGGCGGCGAGGGGGAGGGCGGGCCACAGGGCGGGGCGGAGGGTGAGGGTGCCGGTGCCGAGGGTGGTGAGGGGGCTGGTGTCGCCGAGGACGGTGCCGAGGAGGTCGCCGAGGCCGCCCTGGCCCAGGCCGACGCCGAGGACGGAGAGGCCGTACTGGGCGTCCATCCGGGTCCAGAGGCCGATGAGCAGGACGGCGACGGTCGTGGCGAGGGCGAAGCGGACGGCGTGCTGCCAGAGGCGGACGGTGCGCGGGGAGCGGTGGGCGGCGAGGAAGGCGGCGGCGAGGAGGAGGACGGCGGCCAGCGGGAGCAGCCACCAGGCGCGGGCGTCCTGGTCGGCGAGGGTGCCGAGGTCGACGGTGGCCTGCTGCCCCTCCGGGGCGCGCAGGGCGTCGGAGAGGGGCTTGGGGACGGGCAGGCCGAGGCCACCGGAGAGCCGTCCGTGCCAGGAGGCGCCGAGGCCGAGGCCGAAGGCGAGCCAGACGAGGTCGGGCAGGGCGAGCAGCACCACGGCGAGGGTCTGACGGGCGTTGCCGTGGACGATCGCGGTGACGACGCCCGTCGCCGCGCCGACGGCCAGGTAGGCGAGCATCACCAGCCAGATCGCGAACGCGGCGGGCCGGACGGCGAGTTGGTGGCGCAGCAGGGCGGGCGGGAGCGGGGCGCGGCGGGAGACGGCGAAGGTGGCGGCCAGGACGAGCAGCAGCCAGGCGAGGCCGATGCCGATGGTGCTGGGCGCGTCGGCGTGGAAGCCGACGTCGGGGGTGAGGCCGAGGGCGCCGCCGATGGACTGTACGAGGTCGGGGCCGAGTTGGACGGTGAAACTGTGCTTCGCGCCGAGGGTGAGCAGGACCAGGGCGAGGAGCCAGAGCACGGCGGTGCGGGCGATCCGCCCGAGCAGTTCGCCTCCGCCCGCCACGGCGCGGTGGCGCAGTGGGCGCAGGAACACCTCCGCCGTCACGACGGCGCCGACCACGGACACGGACAGCGGCATCGCGCTGATCCCTGCGCCGAGGGAGGCGAAGTCGCCTGCGCCGCCGTCGAGTTGGACGGAGCCGCCGACGGCGAGGGCGAGCAGGGCGGCCAGGACGGCGGGGAAGCCGCCGCCGGGGAGGTCGTCGGCGCCGGCCAGCCAGAGGCCGAGGGCGCCGACGGCCGCCATCGCGGCGAAGCCGGCGAGCACCACGGCGAGGGCGTCGAGCCACCCGCGCACCGCGCCGGGCGGGCCGGTCTGCCGCTCGGGTACGGGCTGCCGCATGCCGTCTCCTCGGTCCGGGGTCTCCAGACTGGCCGAGAGTGGCCGCGCACGCTCGGCGACCGCGCGCCGACCTGCTGTTGCGGCGGGCGGGGCAGCGGGGGCCAATGGGGGGCAGTGGCACGAGCCTCCCGTGCCGCCGGCCGCGACGGTCGGCGGCCTGCGAAACGGAGCCCCCGATGAGTTCCCAACCCCCTCCGGCCGGCCCGCCCTCCGGGCCACCTTCCGGTCCGCTGGCCGGTCCGCCGTCCGTCCCCCCGCCGCCCCCGGGCCCACCGGGCCCGCCCTCGGGCGGTACAGGAGGCGGCGGTACAGGAGGCGGCGGTACGGGAGGCGGCGCAGGTGGCAGCGGCGGAGCCGGGGGTGCGGGCGGGCCGCACACCCCGTGGTGGCGCTCCGGCCGGGGGCTGGCGGTGGCGGCGGGGACGGTCGCCGCGGCCGTGGTGGCGACGGTGCTGATCGTCAACAACCAGAACGGCGGCCACCACGACACCGTGCCGACCGCCAACGAGGTCGCCCTCCAGGCCCCGCAGGACTCCGGGCCGGACCCGTTCACCCCATCGGTGGAATCCCAGCCGGTGACCGCCCCCGCCCCGCCCCGGCCGACCGCGCAGGGCGGGGCCACCTCCTCGGCGGTGCTGCACAGCGTGCAGGGCGGCTCGGCCGGGCTGTACGCCGGCACGATGGCCAGGCCCAGCTGCGACACCGAGCGGCTGATCGCGATGGTCTCCGCAGGGGACGCCGGCCGCGCCTGGGCCTCGGCCGCCGGCATCGCCCAGGCCGACATCCCTGGCTACCTGCGGTCGCTGACCTCGGCGTACCTGCGGGTGGACACCCGGGTGACCAACCACAACTACAAGAGCGGCGCCGTCGTCGAGTACCAGTCCGTGCTGCAGGCGGGCACCGCCGTGCTGGTGGACGCCCAGGGCGTGCCCCGGGTGCGCTGCGCCTGCGGCAACCCGCTGAAGCAGCCGGTGCTGGTGAGCGACGCCAGGTACACGGGCAGGGCGTGGGCGGGCTTCCAGCCCACGACGCTGATCGTGGTCGTCCCGGCGCCGCAGCCGGTGACGGAGATCATCCTGGTGAACGTCGAGACGGGCGGCTGGTTCTCCCGGCTGACGGGGCGGACCGAGATCGTCGACCGGCACGTGGACGCACCGAGGGGCCCTCTGACGCCGGGCGTGCCGCCGCCGGCGCCGTGGAAGCCGGGCACCCCGACGGCCTCCGGCCCCACCTCGGCCTCGGGCGGCACCTCCTCCGGTTCTACGACCTCGGGCGCGACCAGCTCCGGGGCGACCAGTTCCGGCGCGACGACCTCCGGTTCCACGACCTCGGGCGCGACCACCTCCGGTTCCACCAGCTCCGGCGCGACGAGCTCGGGCGCGACCACCTCCGGGGCGACGAGCTCCTCCGGCGGCCCCTCGTCCACCACCGCGAGCCCGACGACCCGTTCCGCGACCCCGGCCGAGACGACGGCGGCCAGCGCCACAGCGAGCACTTCCTCCGCCACGGTGACCACCCGCGCGGCGACGACCGGCACGACCACGTCCCAGGGCGGCACCACGACGGCCGCAGGCACCACCACGGCGCACACCCCGGCCGCGACCTGCGCGACGACCGCCCCGTCCTCCCTGCCGCCGTGTGTCAGCGCATCCGCCGCGACGCCCTGACCGCCGCCCGACCGTCAGCCCCTGTGCCTCACAGCTCGACCAGCGGCTCCTCCGCACGGGGCGGCGTCGGCGCGAGCACCTCGCGCAGCTCGCGTATCCCCCGGCGCCACTCCGCGCCGGACTCCGACTCGTCCCACAGCTCGGCCAGCTCCGACTCCTCCCCGACCACCCGGTCCAGCGCCGCCACCGCCAGCTCCCGCAGCTCGACGGGCAGCGCCGGCACGGGCTCGTCCGGCCCGTACGCCGTCGTCACCGGCACCCCGCCCGGGCACTGCGCCGCGACCAGCGCCGCCGCCGCGACGGCGTGCACGCCCTCGTAGTCGTCGAGGTACGCGACCGCCTCGGCCGCCCTCTCCAGCGCCGCCCGGATCAGCCCGGCGCGCTCGGCGAGCGCGGCGTCGTCCAGGGCGCCGGAGAAGTCCGCCGCCGTGTCGTTGTCGAAGTGCCCGATGTCCCAAGTCCCCATGCCGGCCTCCCTCGTGCTTTCGTGTACGACCGGGACGCTAGCGCACACCACTGACAATCGACCCCGGTCTCCCGTAAAACCGCTGGCCGGGTGCCCTGCCGGGCGGGCACAGTACCCCCATGACCGACAGAGGGCTCGACGCCGAAGGATTCATCGCCCGCGAGGGCTCGCTCTCCCGCGTGCCCGCGGAGTTCGGGCCCGTGGTCGAGGCCGCCCGGGAGCGGATCGCGGCGTCCTTCGACGGCGCCCGGCTGCACAGCGCCTACCTCTACGGCAGCATCCCGCGCGGCACCGCGACGCCCGGCGTCTCCGACCTCGACCTGCTGCTCGCCCTGCACCACGAGCCCACCCCCGCCGACCGCGAGGCCGCCGACGCCCTGGAGGCCGCGCTGGACGCCGGGTTCGGCCAGGTGAACGGCGTCGGCGCCCTGCTGTTCGGCACGGGCACCCTGCTGAGCGAGCTGGAGCGCCACGACCTGGGCTGGTTCCTCGCCTGCCTCTGCACCCCGCTGCTCGGCCCCGACCTCGCCGCGGGCCTCCCCCGCTACCGCCCCACCTCGCTGCTGGCCCGCGAGACCAACGGCGACCTCGCCCTGGCCCTGCCCGACTGGCGAGCCCGCCTGGCGGAGCCCGGCACGGACCTCCACACCCTCAACCGCGCCGTCTCCCGCCGCCTCGTCCGCACCGCCCTCACCCTGGTGATGCCGCGATGGGGCGGCTGGACGAGCGATCTGGCGGCCTCCGCCGAGGTCTTCGCCTCGTACTATCCGGACCGCGCCGACCAGGCCCGCCTCGCCGCCGCAGCCACCCGCGCCGCCGACCCCGACCGCGCCGTCCTGACCGTCCTCGTCGAGGACTTCGGCCCCTGGCTGGCCTCCGAGTACCTCGCCGTCCACGGCGAGAAGGCGCCCCGCCCGTGACCGACCGGCACCCCCTCGTCCGCGAGGTCTTCCCCGACCTGGCCGCGGAGCTCACCGGCCTCCTCCTGGCCGAGGGCGAGCCCGCACTCGCCCTCACCGTCGCCGACTTGCGCCTGGTCGCCCGCTGCGACTGCGGCGACGACTTCTGCCAGAGCTTCAAGACCGCGCCGACGAGGGACGGCGAGCCCTACGGGCCCGGCCACCGCTGCCTGCCGCTCCTGCCCTCCAGGGGGATGCTCGTCCTGGACCTCGTCGACGGCGCGATCGTCCACGTCGAGGTCCTCGACCGCCCGCCGATGCATGACGCGCGCCTGGCCCGGCCGCCCGAGGAGGAACGGCCGGAGCGGTAACACCACCTCAGTCGACGCAGGGGATCCCGCCCGCCTTCACGGCCGGCCCCTGCATCGGCAGCCCCGCCGCGGGGTCGGCCGCCGGGTCGGCCGGGGCGCCGCTCCCCGCCGTGGCGGAGGGCGTGGCGGCGGTCGCGCCGCGCGAGGCGCCGAGGGTGAGCACGATGTGCCCGGCGGCCACGCCGGAGGACGGGACGGCGGTGACGCCGTACCGGGCGGCGAGCTGCTGGGCGTCGGCCTTGGCCCCGGTTCCGTACATGACCGAGGTGGACCGGGTCTTGGCCGGGGCGTCGCCGATCCTGCCCGCCTGGTAACCGAGTTCGACCAGCGCCTTGGACTCGGCGGAGGCCACGTCCGCGCCCTTGGCCGCGTTGACGTCGACGGCGGCCTTCGTCGGGGCGGCCGTGGTCGGCGCGGCGGCGCTCGCCGACGCGGGCGCGGGGGTCGCCTCGGCCGAGGGGTCGGCCGGCGCCGCGGGGGCGGACTCGTGGTTGAAGATCTGCCGGGTGATCTTCTTGATGAGGTCCGGGTTGACGGTGTTGACCTCCTGCCCGCCCACCGTCTTGAAGCCGGTGATCGGCAGGGTGTTGAACTCCACGTTCCCGCCGGTCAGGTTGGGCGCCTGCTGGGCGAAGTCGAGGATGTTCCACTCGTTGTCGATGACCACGTCCTTCTTGATCACCCCGAACAGCTTCTGCATCTGGCCGAAGTCGTTCAGGATGCCCTGCTGCTTGAGCTTGTACTCGACGGAGGAGATGAACGCCTGCTGCCGGTGGGTGCGGTCGAGGTCGCCGTTGGTGAGGTGGTGGCGCTGGCGGACGAAGGAGAGCGCCTGGGCGGCGTCGAGGGAGCTGATCCCGGCGGGCAGCTTGAGGCCGGTGCCGCCGCCCTCGTGGGTGGCCGTCCGGGAGACGATCGGGTCGTCCACCGGGTGGTTGAGGCAGACCTGGATCGGCTCGACGGCCTTGGCGATGTCGTAGAACCCGATCAGGTTGACCTCGGCGAAGTGGTCGATCGGGACGTTCAGGAAGCTCTGCACGGTCTGGATGGTCGCCGAGCGCCCGGCCTCGCGGCTCTGCCGCTCCAGCTCCGCCTTGGAGAGCCCCTTGCCGGCGAGCTTCGCCTCGGCGGCCTCCTTGGCGATGCCGTACGCCTCCTTGATCTTGTGCATCTTGCCGTCGGCGCCCACGGTCTGCACGTAGTCGTCGCGCGGGATGGACAGCGCGCTGACCTTGCCGCCGTTGGCCGGGATGTGGAGCACGATCAGGGCGTTGGTGTTGTAGCCGCCGATCTCGCTGGAGCCGGCGTGCAGCTCGTCCTCGACGAACTGCTTGGGCAGGTCGTTGCCGTCCATGTCCTTGCGGCTGTCGAGGCCGATCAGGAGCAGGTTGACGGACTTGTCCAGGTGCGCCGGGGCGTTGCGCTTCGCCTCGTCGAGCGCTTTGGACTTGATCATGCCGTCGTCGAGGCTGCGGTACTCGTACCAGGTGAAGCCGCTGGCACCGAGCACGGCGAGGGAGACGGTGCAGGCCAGGGTGCGCCCGGCGACGGTCATCGGGGTGGTGCCGCGGCGCGGGGCGCGGCCTCGGGGGCGGCGCTCAGCCACGTCGGCCCCTTCCGCCCGGGGCGGCGGCCGGGCCGGGGCGGCGCCGCTCGAGCACCGCGCGCAGGGCGATCACCAGCAGCGCGGCGACCAGGGCCGCGGCCATCACCGGGAACGCCCCGACGACCCAGCGCAGCGCGCCGGTGCCCAGGCCCTTGCCCTGGTACTTGTCCGGGTTGGCCGCGTACTCGACGGCGGAGGCGCCGACCAGCACCACGATCGGCGAGGCCGTCACCACCCACCACCGGCCGGCCCGGGTGCAGAGCCCGGCCGCGGCGGCGGTGCCCAGCACCGCGCCGACGGCGAACAGGATGCCGACGCCGGGCCCGCCGAACTCGTCGGCGATCCCGCCGAGCACGGGCAGGCCGACGGCGGTGAGGACCACCGGTACGGCGCCGATCCGGCGCTTCTGCGGCCGCCGGCGCGAGGCTCCGGCCCGCTGGCCGCGTCCCTCGGGTGCTCCCACCGGTTCACCTCCTCCCGCCCCGCCCACGCGGGAGCGCTGGGCGGGCACGGACCGGTCCTCGGTGCGCGGCCCCGCGTCCTGGTACGGCGTTCTCGCCCGCTGACCGGCCATGCGCACTTCCCTCGATCGTTTTCGGCCACGGCGACCCATTCTGCGCCACCGTGCATGCCGGGACGCCCTCCGTCCTCGTGGCGGTTCCCTCCTACTACAGACATGTAGAGGTGAACCGGAGCATACAAACCCATTTCGGCAAAGTCATCCGGGCCTCCCGGCGGCGGAACCGCCGGGGCCGGCCTCGTTAGGATGACCATGATCCCCGCCACGTCGGCACACCAACAGGAACGCGTCAGAGGAGCAGAGCGTCACCATGTTTGAGAACCTGAAGAACCTCGCGGACAAGGCCACCGACCTCGCCCGCGAGCACAGCGACGCGATCGGGACGGGCCTGGAGAAGGTCGGCGACGTCATCGACGACAAGACGGACGGCAAGTTCAGCAACCACATCGACACCGGTGTCGAGAAGGCGAAGGACTTCCTGCACAACCTCGACGGCAAGGGCGAGGCCGGCGACAAGCCGGCCGAGTAACCGGCCCCGGGGCACGACCGGACGTACGACAGCCGTACGACGGTCGCACGGACATCCGAGGATCCGGGGAGGGGTCGGCGACGGTGAGCGAGGAGCGGAAGGGCCCGCGATGGGGCCGCTGGGCGGCGATCGCGCTCCTGGGCGCGGCCGGCTGGGGCATCGTCCGCAGCGGCGGGCACCTGCCGGAGCAGCCGTCCGCCGGCGCCTCCCCCTCCTCCTCCGCGAGCGCGCCCGGGGCGCCCGCCCCCTCCCCCTCGGCGTCCAGACAGAAGGCCGCCTCCGGGCGCTACGACCCCGCCGACTACGCGGAGCCGGTGCGCCGCTTCGCCGCCGAGGCCGGGGTGAACCCGCAGCTGGTGATGGCGATCCTCTACAACGAGTCGTACAAGCCGCACGACCCGGACCTGGAGCGGGCCTGGCAGCGCGGCAAGCCGGACGCCTCCTTCGGCATCGCCAACATGCACCGCGCCGCGTTCGACGACACCAAGCCGGGCCGCCCCTTCGCCTCCCGCCGGTGGGAGGAGCTGCCGGACGACCGGGACCTGGCCGTCCAGGCCGCCGCCTGGCACCTGCACGACCTCGCGGCGCAGCTCCCGGCCCGCCCGGCCGCGCCGCTCACCAAGGACGAGCTGCTGGCCCTCGGCTACAACGCGGGGGCGGGCAACATGCTGGCCTTCGCCCGGGGCGTGAAGATCGGCCCGCAGGCCCAGTCCTACCTGGACCGGCTGCACGACAACTGGGAGAAGTCCGGCACGGCCGTGAAGTAGGCCCCGTCAGCCCCCCGCTGGCGCCCCGTCACCACGGCGGGCGCCGCCGCATCCACAGGCCGGTGGCGACGAGCAGCACGGCCGCCGCCGCGGTGCCGATGGCGGCCCAGGTGGTCGCCTCGTCGGTGGTCTCGTGCGCCGCCCCGGAGGCCACCGCCCCGAGCGGCACCGCGAGCTGCGGGGCCACCGGCCCCTCCGTGAACGCCCGCCCGTCGACGTCGAGTTCGCGCACGCCGCGCCCCCGGGCGGGCTGCGAACAGCCGACGCTGATCCGCCAGTGCCCGGACGGGAGGGCCTCGCGGGTGGTGTACGTGCCCGGCCGGTCGGGCAGGCCGACCAGCCGCCAGGGCCCGGCGCTGCGGCCGTCCGGGGCGGTGGCGGCGAGGGTGCCGTCGAGGCCGTCGACGACCGGGGCGCGGTCGCCCGCCCAGCGGGCCTCGGCGCGGACGTGGCCGCCGGGGGCCTCGCCGATGTCCAGGCGGACGGAGTCGCCGTCGGCCCCGGCCGGTGCGGCGCAGGGCAGGACGGCCGCTGCCGCGAGTGTGAGGGCGGCGAGCAGCGGGAGGGTACGCATGGCGGGCATTCCTCGTCGGACGGGGGCGGTGCGCGGGGCGCCGGCGGACGCACCCTCCGGCACCTCGGAGACCCGGCCCGGGGCCCGCGAATAACGAAAACCGGCTGCGGAATTCCGCGCGGCCGCACTTCTGACGGCCCGTCACCCGGGCCGGGACGCAAAGGTGCCGGGGAGCGCAATCGGGGGGTGTGCGCTCCCCGGCGGGGTGGCGGCGGCCACCAGGCCGGAGTCCCGGGGCCGTGACTCCGAGGGCCGTGACCGGAATGCTAGACCTCTCGACCGTGCCCTGACCAGAGCCTTGAGCTGGCGAGTTCTGATCCTGGACATGCCATTCACGTACGGAAGATGACGGTCCGTCAGCAAGGGCGCGGCAAGGGTGGGGTCAGGCGGCCACGCGGACGGTCCGTACCCGCTCGGCCGCGCCCCCGGCGCCGTGCAGCCGGGCGAGCCCGGCGGCCAGCGCGGCGCGGTCCCCGGCGAGCCAGAGCCGCAGCGCGGCGGCGAGCGCGCCGCTGGCCGGGGCGAGGCCGGGGGCGACGGCGTGCGCGAGGCGGTCGCCGAGCAGGGGCAGCAGGTCCGCGACCGGGGCGGGCAGCCACAGGGTCACGGCGCAGGGGGCGGGGCGGGCCAGGACGCGCCGCAGCGGCAGCAGCGCGGCGGTGTCGTGCAGGGCGGGGACGATCTCCAGCAGTCCGTCGACGGCGACCTCGGAGACGTCGCCGCCGTGGCCGCGCGCCAGGTCCCTCAGCAGGGAGCGCTCGGCGGCGGCGATCCGGACGGTCATCATGACGTCGTCGCAGTCCATGGTCCCGGTCCCCTGTCCTGGGTCGAGGTGGCGTGTCGAGGAGTACTGCCGGCGGTGCGGGCGGGCCTGGCGGGTCAGAGGTGTTCCGGGGTGGTTCCTGCCCCGGGAGTGCCGTCCGCTACCGCCGCTATCAGGCCGTAGTGGCCGTCGCGGCGCCGGTACGGGACCGGGGCGCGGCCGCCCTCGGGGCCGGTGCGGCCGGCGAGGACGGGCCGGGTGACGGAGCGTCCGCGCAGACGGGTCATCGGGTTCCTCCTTCTCCGGAACACCATGCTGGCCCTCGCACAGCCGCGCGACGAGGGTCCAAAGACCCTGCGGGAGGGCCCGCACCGGGCGAGGTGGGCGCCACACCGCACGCCGCCCTTCGATCGCGCGCTCCGGGGCCGCTCCCCGGCCGTGTCCGCGCAGGTCGGCCGGGGCGCGGCGGCCCGCCGGGCGAGGGGGTGGCGATCAGCCGTTGGAGTGATCCGGGCGCGCACGGCGCAACGCCCGCCGGACCGGCGCGTTTCCCATGGCGTGCGCCCTCCAGCCAGGGCGCGCGCGGGGTCCGAGCCGGTCGGCCCCCGCGCCGACCGGCCGGCCGCCCGCCGGCGAATCCCCCGGTACCGCCCGAACCGGCCCCTCTACTGAGAGGTAGTGACATGTCCCTGCTGACCGAGACGAGGCTCCACTGTCAACGGCTGGGAATCGTCCCCCCGAGACCCGCGCCGCCCGCGCCGCCCACCCGCCGCGCGGCGCTGCCCGCCCTGGCACCCGGCGCCCTCCCCGGCATCGGCCACGCCGCCGCCCTGCTGCGTGACCCGCTGGGATTCCTCGGCTCCCTCCCCCGGCACGGCGGCGTGGTGCGCATCCGGCTCGGCCCGCGCACCGTCTGCGTGGTCACCGACGCCCGGCTCGTCCACACCCTGCTCGTCGCCCTCGCCCACGACTGCCCCCGCGGCGCCGTCCAGGACACCCTGAAGACGGCTTTCGGCGACGGCCTGTTGATGTCCGAGGGCCAGGCGCACCGCGACCGCCGGCGCGTCGTCCAACCCGCCTTCGCCCAGGACCGGATGGCCGGGTACCTGGAGGTGATGCACCGGGTCACCGAGGAGCGCGCGGGGCGCTGGCGGCCCGGCCAGGTCCTGGACGTCGCCAAGGAGATGAACCACCTCGCCCTGGAGATCGTCACCCGCTCGCTGTTCGGCGCCCGGCTCAGCGAGGACGCCACCGTCGACTTCCACCGGGCCCTGCCCGACCTGGTGAAGGGCCAGATCGTCCAGTCCCTCTACCCCCACCCCTCGCTCGGCCGGCTGCCACTGCCCGTCAACCGGCGCTTCGAGGCCGCCGTCCGGGTGCTCAACCGCGTCGTCGACCAGGCCGTCAACGGGCGCGGCCCCGGCACCGAGGAGGAGCGCGGTACCCTGCCCGCGCTGCTGCGCGCCGCCGTCGACCCGGCCACCGGGAAGCCGCTCACCGAGGACGACGTGCGCTCCGAGGCGATCACCATGTTCGGCGCCGGGACCGAGACCGTCTCCACCACCCTCACCTGGCTGCTCGACGAACTCCTGCGCCACCCCGAGGTCGAGGCCCGGATGCTCGCCGAACTGGACGAGCACCTGCCCGCCGGCACCGTGCCCACCCCCGAGGCGCTCGCCCGGCTCACGTACACCCGCAGCGTCACCCAGGAGGTGGTGCGGCTGCACGCGCCCAACGCCTTCCTGATGCGCACCGCCACCGTGCCCGTCGACCTCGGCCCGTACCGGATCCCGGCCGGGACGGAGCTGCTCTACAGCCTCACGGCGCTGCACCGCGACCCCGACCGCTACCCCGACCCGCTCGCCTTCCGCCCGGAGCGCTGGCAGGAGGGCGGCGGCGGGCGGACCTCCTTCCTGCCCTTCGGCGCGGGCAAGCACAAGTGCGTCGGGGAGGCCTTCGCCTGGGCCGAGCTGACCGTCGCCGCCGCCGCGATCCTGCGGCGCTGGCGGCCGCAGGCGCTGCCGAGCTCCCGGGCCCGGGAGGTGGTGTGGACCACCGTCCAGGCCCAGGGGCTGAAGGTGCGGCTGACACCGCGCGAGGGCTCCGCCCCGCCCGCCCGGTGCCCGGCCAGCGGGGTGCCGGCCGCCCGCTCGACCCTCGACCCGCCGCTGACCGCCGCCCCCAGACCCCAACCACCGCGTGTCACCGGGGAGTTGTGTGAGGCCGCACGCCGGCACACCGACTGGGCGGTGCGCGGCGGCCTGCTCGCGCCGGACGACGTGCCCGGCTACCAGGCCTACGCCCTCCACGAGTTGATCGGCCACGCCTTCCCCCGCGCCCGGGGCGAGGACCTGAACCTGCTGATGGACGTGCTCGGCTGGTTCACCATCCTCGACGACCGCTTCGACGGCCCGCCCGGACGCCGAGCCGCCGAGGCCCGCGCCCTCGTCGAACCGCTGGTCACCGCCCTCCACGGCCCCTCGCGCGGCGCCCCGGAGGACTCCCGACTGGCCGCCGCCTGGCGGGAGTTGTGGCGGCGACAGAGCGCCACGGCCTCCCCCGCCTGGCGCGCCCGCGCCGCACGCGAGTGGCAGGCCTGCCTGGACACCTTCCCCGCCGAGGCCGAGCACCGGGCCGGGGGCACCGTGCCCTCCCTGGGTCTCGCCGAGACCATCAGGCTGCGGCGCCACGGGAGCTGCCTCTACCCGTTCATGAACATACTGGAACGGGTCCACGGCACCGACGCCCCCGCCGCCTTCCACGCGGACCCGGCGCTGCACCGGCTGCGCGCCAACACGGCCGACGCCGCCACGCTGATCAACGACCTCTACTCGCTGGAGCGCGAGGAGCGCCAGGGCGAGGCCGCCTTCAACACCGTCCACACCGTGCAGCGGGCCCTCGGCTGCACCCGCCGCCGCGCCGTACGGGCGGTGCGGGCCAGGGTCGCCCGGCTCTGCGAGGAGAGCGAGGCCCTGCGCGCGGAGCTGCTGCGGCGCCACCCCGGCGAACGCTGGTACCTGGACGGCACCCGGGAGCTCGTCGAGGGGGCCCGGATCTGGTCGAGCACGAGCAGGCGGTACCGCTAGCGGTGCCCGCTCCGCCGTCCGGCACCCGCTCCGCTAGCGGGCGCCTGCCGGCGGCGGGGTCACTTGCGGTCGCCGAGCGCGAAGAGCAGCAGCACGAAGCCGGCGAACAGGTGCGTGGCGAAGATGTAGATGCCCGCACGGATCAGCATCGCCTTGCGGCGCGCCTTCTCCTCGGTCGTGCCGTCGCTCATGGTGGGGGTTCTCCTCGGTGCGGTTCAGCGGGTCGGCCGGCCGCCGGTGGCGCGCAGCTCGGTCAGCAGCGCGCCCTGGTCGGCGATCAGCTCGGTCAGGATGCGGCGCGCGGCGCGCAGCAGTTCGGCGACGTCCGGGGTGCTGAGCGCGTACACCACGGTGTTGCCCTCGCGGGTGGCCGTCACCAGCTGGGTGCGGCGCAGCACGGCGAGCTGCTGGGAGAGGTTGGACGGCTCGATCTCGATCTCCGCCAGCAGCTCGCGCACCGGCCGGGGCCCGTCCTGGAGCAGCTCCAGGACGCGGATGCGGACGGGGTGCCCGAGGGTGCGGAAGAAGTCCGCCTTCGCCTGGTACAGCGGGACCGGCATCGTCCGCTTCGCTCCCTCGCGTCCGGTTCGGTGGTCGTCCGGCCGTGGGCGCGTCCCGCCCCGGCCGTAGGCATCATCGCGACAGATGAAGATTTCTTCAAGTCGTCACCGCGGGAGGTGACGCCCGTCACGTCGGCGCCCGCGCGCGGGCACGCCAGAACCGGGTCCGGGACGCTGCCAACTCCCGGACCCGGCAGCCACGATGACGGGCCGTCAGCAGCCTACAGGCACGGGACGGTCACCGGGCGTGTCAGCCGGAACCTCTTTCCCTCCCGGATTTCCCGCCCGAAACACTCCGGCCCGGTGACATGACGCACAGCGGCCGGGTCCGGGGGCTTCGCACCCCCCGGACCCGGCCGCTGCGGGTGTCGGACGTCAGCAGTTCACGGGCACCGAGACGGTCACCGGGCTGGGGCCCCAGCCGTACGAGGTGACGGAGAAGGTCGCGTTGACCGTCGAGCCGCACGGCACGGTGGAGGTGAAGCCGTCGAAGCGCAGGGTGCTGATCTGGAAGACGCCGTGCCCGTTGACCGAGCCGAGCGAGGAGCCGCCCGCGACCTCGGCCGACAGGGTGGTGAACAGCTCCTTCGGCGCCGGCGGCCACGGGGTGCCGGGCGACGGCGGGCCGGCGAGCGCGACCTTGCCGTAGACGGCGACGCTGTCACCGGTCACGTCGGTGCAGGCGTAGGTGGCCAGGCCGGACTGGAGGCCGTACGAGCAGGTCGTGACCGTCGTGCCGGTGGTGGTGGCCGGGCCGGCCTGGGCGGCGAAGGCCGACGCGGGCGCGGCGAGCAGGGCGGCGGCGCCGGCGGTGCCGATCGCGAAACGGGCGAGGCGGTTCATGATCTCCCCTTCTGAGGGCGTTTGAGGGTTCGACTGAGGGTGTCTGCGGCTCGAGACGGTGGAACGAGATGCATGACGTGTCGCATATGACATTTCATACGCGCCGTGACCAAGACTTTGCCATGCGATTCCTAGCCCATGAGAGCGTTCGACCTTCGAACTGGCGAGCCGACCGAAACATGACCTTGGATGGCGCGAACCCGCCCGCACACCCCGACCACCGGGCGACGCCCCGCCGAAGCTGCGGTGAACCCCGCCCGGCGTGGTCCCGGAAGAGACGCGCCTAGCGGAGGGAGGAGCGCAGGGCGTCGACGCGGGCGGTGGCGGCCGTGAAGCCGGAGCGGCCCAGGGCGCCCGAGTCCAGGGCGGCCGCGAGGGCCTCCGTCGCATCCTCGGCCTGCTGTGGGTCACGGCCGGAGCAGAGCAGCAGGTCCATCCCCGCCGAGGCGGCGGCCAGGGCGCGGGCGCCGGTGCCGCCGTACGGGGTGAGGGCCTCCGCCTCCAGGGCGTCGGTGACGGTGACGCCCCGGAAGCCGAGGCGCCCGCGCAGCTCGCCCTGGACGACGGCGGGCGAGAAGCCGGCCGGATGGTCCGGGTCGAGGGCCGGGTAGACGGCCCAGGAGGTCATCACCATCCGCACGCCCGCCGCGACGGCGGAGCGGTAGGGCTCCTCGTCGCGGGCCCGCAGACGCTCCAGGGGGACGGGCAGGGTGACGGGGCGGGTGTCGGTGTTCTCGTCGCGGGCGGCGGCGCCGAGGCCCGGGAAGTGCTTGGCCGTCGCCACCACGCCCAGGCCCTGCTGGGCGGCGAGGAAGGCGGTGCCCAACTCGGCCACCCGGTACGGGTTCTGGCCGAAGGAGCGCTCGTAGCGGTCGATGAAGTTCCCCGGGGTGTCGTACACGTCCAGCACCGGGGCGAGGTTGACGTTCAGCCCGGCCTCCGCGAGCGTCCGCGCGGCGCCCACCCCGTTGGCCGCCGCCGTGGCCAGCGGGTGCGGGGCCAACCCCGTACGGCGGGCGGAGAGTTCGGGCGCGCCCGGCAGGCGGCGGACCTTGCCGCCCTCCTGGTCGGTCATCAGCAGCAGCGGCAGCCGGTCCGGGGACTCGGCGGCGGCCTGCTTCAACTCGGCCACCGCCTGCGCCAGTTGCTCGGGGCTCTTGACGTTCTCGCCGAACAGGATCACCCCGGCCGCCCGGCCCTCCCGGATCGCGCGCAGCACGCCGGGAGGCGGCGTCGGCCCCGGGTAGGAGAGCACGATCCGGCGGCCCGCGAGCCGCCGCGAGTCCTGGACGGGACGGGCCATCGCCGCGCTCCTCACCTCGGGGAGGCCGCTCGCGAGCGCCACCGGCCTGGTCGCCGCCGAGCCCGAGGGCAGCGGCGCGACGGCGGCGGCCACGGCGGCCAGCACCACACCGAGCCGGACGGGACGCCGGGCCCACCGCCGAGCCGATTGCCGGAACGGGCGCCGGAAAGAGCGCCGGAACGGGGCCATGACGCCTCCTGGGTCAGGGTCGGCAGCGGGCTACGGCCCGCCAGCGTAGCGGCGTACGCCCGCGCCCGGCAGTGCGCCACGCGCCCCCGGTCACACGCGCCCCTGGTCGATATCCCGTACCACCCGTCACCGGAGCGGCCGTAGGCTGAGCAGGTGTTCGACCACCTGGAGATCCTCCTGCCCGAACCTGGCCACCGCTGGCCCCAGGTCCGCTTCCTCGTCAACGGCGAGGACGTCATCGCGGGCTCGATCGGCCCCGGCGACGAGGCGCACGGGCGCTCCGTCCAGGCCCTGTTCCCCGTCGGCGAGCCGAGCCCGCTGCGGGCCACCGGGCAGCCGCGCCGGGTCAACCTGGGCGAGCCCGACTGCACCGGCGGCTGCTGCGGCTACCTCTCCGCCGTCGTCCGGCGGATCGACGACGTCGTGCTCTGGTCGGACTGGGAGATGCCCTGGGAGGCCGTCCGGCCACTGGAGTACACCTTCGAGGCCGACGCGTACGAGGCCGAGCTCGCCCGGGCGGCCGCCGACGCGAGTGTCCGAGGGCCCCGATAGCCTCCGCCTCGTCATCCGCTGATCGAAAGGCCCGCCCCGATGCCGCTGCCCGCTCCCGACGTCGAGCGCCTCTTCACCCTCGGCAGCCGCTACGTCTCGTCCAGGGGCGAGACGGCGACCGTCATCGCCCTCCCCACCGCCGAACTGCCGCTGCCGAGCGGCACGGTGTCCGCCTGCGACCCGTACGTCTCCCTCGAGGAGCAGGAGGACGAGCCGTTCCCGCAGACCGCCCCGCCCGGCACCCACCCGGTGACGCTGTCCGTCGTTGAGTTCGCCGGGCCCGACGACCCCCGCTACCACCCGGACCGCCGGGTCGCCGCCGCGCACCTGCGGCTGCGCGAGGAACCCGCCGTCCGCTGGGCCCTCGCGGACGGCGACGAGGAGGAGCAGCAGGCCCTCGGCGACCACGAGTACCTCGGCTACGCCGTCGACGCCGGCACTGGCTGCTTCCACGACGCGGCCGCGCGCGAGGCCCTGTACGCCCACTTCGGCGACGCCGACGTGCTCGAGGCCGCCTTCGACGCCCTCGCCGACACCGACCCCTGCCGCCTCGGCCCCGTCCGCTTCACCGACCCCGCCACCGGTGCGGGCCTGGTCGCCTTCCGCAGCGGCCGCGGCGACGGCCTCTACCCGACCTGGGCAGGCTACGGCGCCGACGGCCAACCCGTCGCCCTGATCACCGAGTTCCTCATCGTCCCCCAACCCGGGCGCACCTACGAGGACTGAAAGGCCACACCGATGCCGCTGCCCGCTCCCGACGTCGACCGCCTCTTCGCCCTCGGCAGCACCTACGACTGCCCGGACGACGGGACGGCGACCGTCATCGCCCTCCCCGCCGCCGAACTGCCGCTGCCGAGCGGCACGGTGGGCGTCTGCGACCCGTTCGACCTCGACGGCACGGCCTGCCCGGCGCTCCCGGAGACGGCTCTGCCGGGCACGTACCCGGTGACGCTGTCCGTCGTGGAGATCACCACCACCGCCCAACTGCGCTACCGCGAGGTCGCCGCCGCCCACCTGCAGCTGCGCGGGGAGCCCGCCGTGCGGTGGGAGCTCACGGCTGCGGCGACGGGCCGGGAGCAGGTGGAGGCCCTCGGGGACACCGAATTCCTCGGGTACGGGGTCGACTCGGCCGTCGGCTGCTTCCTCGACGCCCACGCCGCCCAGGCCCTGCACACCGCACTCGGCCCTCGCCGCGAAGCACTGGTGCGGGCCCTCGAAGCCGCCTCCGGGACGGAACCCGCCGTCGTCACCGACCCCACCACCGGCGCGGGCCTGGTCGCCTTCCCCAGCGGCCGGGGCGACGGCCTCTACCCGACCTGGGCAGGCTACGGCGCCGACGGCCAACCCGTCGCCCTGGTCACCGAGTTCTTCATCCTCCCCCAACCCGGGCGCACCGAGGACGACGACGAGGACTGACCCGGCTGCCCCAGCGAGGCCTCTCACCTTCGTGACCACCGGCCCACGCCTCCGGCGCTGGCCCGCCGGCCGGGGCGGCGCCCGCAGCCCAGGACATGGCCCGGCGGACGCACAGCCCTGCCGGGAACGGAACTGCCGCGCCCCCTCAAGCAACCGTCGCGCCAACTCACCCAACCACGCCCCGCTGTGCGGCGGTCCCGCCGGGCGGAACCGCCGTACGACCCGGCCCGCCTTTCCGGCAGGCGCATCTACCGGGAGAGGGCCCGAAGCGTCAGCCGCCGCCCCTCACCAACTCCCCCAGCACCGCCACACCCTCCGCGATCTCGCCCGGCGGGACCGCCGCGTAGCCGAGGACCAGGCCGGGCGGGCCCGGCAACCGCGCGTGCCAGGAGAGGGGTTGGACCTTCACCCCGCGTTCCAGCGCCGCAGCGGCCAGCTCCGCGTCCGTGCGGCCCGTACCGCCCGGGAGGGTGAGCATCAGGTGGAGGCCCGCCGCCGCGCCGTGGACGGTGGCGGTGGGGAGGTGGGTGCGGATGGCGGTGATCATCGCGTCGCGGCGGCGGCGGTGGCTGCGGCGGAGGAGGCGGAGGTGGCGTTCGAGGTCGCCGGAGTCCATCAGGCGGGCGAGTACGAGTTGCGGCAGGGCCGGGTTGCCGAGGTCCGCGAAGCGCTTCGCCTCCAGGACGTCCTCGCGCAGGCGGGGCGGGACGAGCAGCCAGCCGGTGCGCAGGGCGGGGGCGAGGAGTTTGGAGACGGTGCCCATGTAGCAGACGCGGTCGGGCAGGGCGGCGTGCAGAGCCGGCACGGGTGGGCGGTCGTAGCGGTGTTCGGCGTCGTAGTCGTCCTCCAGGACGAGGCCCCCGTCGGCCGCCCACTGGAGCAGTTCGCGTCGTCGTTCCCCGCCGAGGACGACGCCGGTCGGGTACTGGTGGGCGGGGGTGAGCAGGACGGCCCGGGCGCCGAGGGCGCGCAGGGCGTCGACCCGGACGCCCTCGGCGTCGACGGGGACGGGCGGGGTGGCGGCGAGCCAGTGTCCGAGGTGGCGGCGGAAGCCGAGGGAGCCCGGGTCCTCGACGGCGACCTCGGTGATGCCGATGCGGCGCAGGGCGCGGCCGAGGAGGGCGAGGGCCTGGGCGGCGCCCGCGACGATCAGGACGTCCTCCGGGTCGGCGCGGATGCCCCGGTTGCGGGCGAGCCAGGTCGCGACGGCCGCGCGCAACTGGGGCGTCCCTCGGAAGTCGCCGTAGCCGAGGCCGGAGGCGGCGAGGGTGTCGAGGACGACGCGTTCGGCGCGCAGCCAGGCGGCGCGGGGGAAGGCGGCGAGGTCGGGCGCGCCGGGGGTGAGGTCGATCCGGGCGGGGGCGGCGCGCAGCCGGTCGAACAGTTCGGAGTCGGGTTCCTCGCCGAACAGCCCGGGCCCCTGGGCCGGTGCGGTGCGTACGGTCGCGGGCGGGCGCCTGGCGGGGCCGACCGGTCCGACCGGTCCGGCCGGTCCTGCCGGTCCTGCGACGACGACGGTGCCGCCCCGGCCGCGCCCGACGACGCGCCCCTCCTCGGCGAGGCGCCGGTAGGCGTCGGTGACGACGCCCCGGGAGACGCCGAGTTCGTCGGCGAGCAGCCGGGTGGCGGGCAGCCGGCTGCCGCCGGGCAGGCGCCCGTCGGCGACGGCGGCGCGCAGGTGCCCGGCGAGCCAGTCGGTGAGGCTGCCACGCGGGGCGCAGGCGGGGTCGAGCTGGAGGAAGTCCGTTCCGGTCTCCGGGGTTTTGGACCTGTCACCAGCCGCATCTTTGGATCTGTCCACCGGTCCATACTGGCGCGAGGGTTGAGCCATGACCACGGAAACGCTGAACACCGACACCGACACCGCGTACGTCCACGGCTACTCGCCCGTCGAGGCCCGGCGCCTCGGCGACCAGGCGGACACCCTCGCCGCCCTGCTGCACGAGGGGACGGCGTACCCGCCGGGCAGCCGGGTGCTGGAGGCGGGCTGCGGGGTGGGGGCGCAGACGGTGCACCTGCTGACGGCCGGTCCGGACATGCGCCTGACGGCGATGGACCTCTCCGCCGACTCGCTGGCGCGCGCCCGCGACCGGGTGTCGGCCCAGGCGCCGGGCGCCGACATCACCTGGGTCCACGGGGACCTGCACCGGCTGCCCTTCCCCGAGGCCTCCTTCGACCACGTCTTCCTCTGCTTCGTGCTGGAGCACCTCGCCGATCCGGTGGCCGCGCTCGCCGCGCTGCGCCGGGTGCTGCGGCCGGGCGGGACGATCACGGTGATCGAGGGCGACCACGGCTCGGCGCTGTTCCACCCGGAGGGCCCGGGCGCCCGCCGGACGATCGACCACCTGGTGCGTCTCCAGGCCGAGGCGGGCGGCGACGCGCTGATCGGGCGGCGACTGCACCCGCTGCTGTCGGAGGCGGGATTCGGGCGGGTGGAGGTGCGGCCCCGCACGATGTACGCGGACGCGGCCCGCCCGGCGCTGGTGGAGTCCTTCACCCGGCGGACGTTCATCGCGATGGTGGAGGCCGTCCGTCCGGGCGCGCTGGCGGCCGGGCTGGCGACGCCGGAGGAGTTCGAGCGCGACCTGGCCGAGCTGCGGCGCACGGCCGAACCGGACGGGACGTTCCTCTACACGTTCTTCAAGGCCACGGCCGTCAATCCGTAGGGTCCTCGACGGCCGTCTGCGAGCGGAAGCTGTGGCCGAGTTCCGCCCCGAGCCCGAAGTAGTGGCGGAAGTTGTAGATCAGCGGGCTCCACCTGGCCGGGTCGACGTGCTGGGTGCCGGGGACGACGACGCGGGGGTCGGCGTGGACCCTCCGCACGCGGGCCTCGGCGATGAGGAACTCCCCGGAGGCGTCGGGCCGGACGCGGACGGCTCGGGCCTCCAGCTGGATCGGACAGCCGGCGACGCGGGGCGGCCGGACGGTCTCGGAGGGCTCGGGCCGCAGTCCGGCGGCGGCGAACTTGTCCGGTTCGAAGCAGAAGGCGCCGCGTTTGGCCTCCGGGACCGGGGTGCGGCCGGTGAGGGGTGCCAGGCGTTCCACGGCCGGCCACTGGGCGGGCGCCGGGAGGTTGATCACCAGGTCGGGGCGGCGGAGCAGGTTGTGCGCGGTCTGCGACTCGGCGCCGATGCCGAGCACGATGACCTGGCCGAGCGCCCAGGCCGAGGACATCGGCGCCAGGTTGGCGGCGCCGTCCTCGTTCTCGGTGGAGAGCAGCACGACCGGGGTGCCGAAGTACAGGATGCTCGGCGCGATCGTCACGTGGTCGGGCGGTGCGGAGGACGGGATGTCGAGCGGGGTCGCGGTGTTCATGGGGTCGACCGTAGGGCGGTGATCCTTCGGCGCCGGCCGAAGGATCACCGCTGGACGACGGCCCGCGGACGACGGCCCGCGGACGATGCCCGGCGGACGATGGCGGCTGGACGCCGGCCGGTGAGGCCCCGCCCTACCCGCGCACCGGCGGCCCCTCCGTGTCGCCGAGGGCGGTGAGCATCTCCCGCATGGCGTCGACGAGGGCGGCGGAGCGGGTGTCGTCGAGGCCGGAGAGCAGCCGGTGCTCGGTGGCGAGGTGGTCGGGCAGGGCGCGTTCGATGAGGGCGTGGCCCTCGGGGGTGAGGGCGACCTCGCGGCTGCGGCCGTCCTGGTCGCTGCGGGTGCGGGTGACGAGGCCTCGGGCCTCCAGTCGGTCGAGGCGCTGGGTGATGGCGCCGGAGGTGACCATCGCGGACTGCATCAGGCCGCTGGGGGTGAGCCGGTAGGGCGGGCCGCTGCGTTTGAGGGTGGCGAGGACGTCGAAGGAGGCCGCGTCCAGGCCGTGCCGGGCGAAGGTGCGGTCGAGTTCGGTGTTCACCAGGCGGTGGAGGCGCTTGAGCCGGCCGAACACCTCCATCGGGGAGACGTCCAGGTCGGGCCGCTCGGCCCCCCACTGCGCGACGACGCGGTCCACGTGATCTGCATGCTCTGCCACCGCTCCAGGGTAGGGGATGCCCCTCGATTTCTTAGCAGTGAGGTAACTGTGAGCCACCACACTCCTCCGTTCGGGTGGAATGTGCCTTAGCACTGAGATACATTGGCTTAGTGCTAAGACAACGACTCGGAATCGTGCTGACGACCGCCGTCGCCCCCGCCGTCTGGGGATCGACCTACCTCGTCACCACCGAATTCCTCCCGCCCCACCGCCCGCTCCTGGCCGCCACCCTGCGGGCCCTGCCCGCCGGACTGCTGCTGATCGCGCTCACCCGCCGACTGCCCACGGGCAGCTGGTGGTGGCGCTCCCTCGTCCTCGGCGCGCTCAACATCGGCGTCTTCCTCGCCCTGCTCTTCGTTGCCGCCTACCGCCTGCCCGGCGGGGTCGCCGCCACCGTGGGCGCCGTCCAGCCGCTGGTCACCGCCGGGCTCTCCGCCGCCCTGCTCGGCGACCGGCTCACCCTGCGCACCCTGCTCTCCGGCATCGCCGGGGTCGCGGGGGTCAGCCTGCTCGTGCTGCGCGCCAACGCGCAGCTCGACATGGTCGGCGTGGCAGCCGCGCTCGGCGGGGCCGTAGTGATGGCCACCGGCGTGGTGCTCTCCAAGCGCTGGGCCTCCCCCGCGCCCGTGCTCGCCACCACCGGCTGGCAACTGGCCGCCGGCGGGCTGATGCTCGCGCCGGTGACCCTGCTGGTCGAGGGCCCGCCACCCGCCGGCCTCACCGGCACCAACCTGCTCGGCTTCGCCTACCTCAGCCTGATCGGCGGGGCGCTCACCTACGCGCTCTGGTTCCGCGGGCTGCGCGCCCTGCCGCCCACCTCCGCCTCCTTCCTCTCCCTGCTCAGCCCGGTGGTCGCCACCGCGCTCGGCTGGCTGGCGCTCGGCCAGGACCTCTCGCCGCTGCAGGCGCTGGGCGCGCTGATCGTCCTCGGCGCGCTGATCTCCGCCCAGACCCAGCGACCCCGACCCGCCCCCGCCGCCACGCCACCCGACCCCGACGCACCGAAGAACGCCACGCCCCCGCCCGTCCACGAGAACGCCTGAACCCCGGTCACCGAGGAGCACCCCATGCGCATCACCGTCTTCGGCGCCACCGGCAACGTCGGCCGCCGGGTCGTCACCGAGGCCCTGGGCCGCGGGCACGAGGTCACCGCCGTCCTCAGGGACTCCGCCAAGGCGCACGGCTTCCCACCGACCGTCGCCATCGCCGAGGGCGACGCACGGGACCCGAAGGCCGTCGCCCGGATCGCCGACGGCCAGGACCTGGTCGTCGCCGCGACCCGCCCCGCGCCCGGCAGCGAGCACGAACTGCCCGCCGCCACCCGCGGCCTGCTCACCGGCCTCGCCGGTACGGGCGTACGGGTGCTGGCCGTCGGCGGCGCGGGCAGCCTGACCGTCCCCGGCACGGGCGGCGCGACCGTCCTCGACGACCCCGCCTTCCCGGACGCGATCCGGGCGATCGCCCTGGCCTGCGGCGAGCAGCTGGACCTCTACCGCGCCGAGGCCGAGGTCGACTGGACGTACCTCAGCCCGGCCGCGCTCCTGGAGCCCGGCGAGCGCACCGGCCGCTTCCGCCTCGGCCGGGACGAGCTGCTCGTCGACGCCGACGGCGCCTCGGCCATCTCCATGGAGGACCTCGCCGTCGCCCTCCTCGACGAGGCCGAGCGGCCCACCCACCGCCGCCTGCGCTTCACCGCCGCGTACTGAAGCCCCGGGGGCGCCCCTAAGGGATGTCAGGGTGTAGCCAGCACCACCCCCAACTCGGGTGCGCGCGTGATCGATCGTCAGGGCGGGGCCGGACAGGATCATTCCCGTGAACACGACCTCCTCCCGCACCCGCCGGGCCGCCGTGGCCCTCGCCGCCGCCACCCTCGCCGGCCTCGCCCTGCCCGCCACCGCCGCCTCGGCGGCCCCCGAGGGGCGGGACCCGGGCGACGCCGTCGCGGTGCCCGCCCGGTACAGCCAGCAGATCCTCACCTGGCAGCCCTGCCAGGGGCAGCCGCTCCTGGACTGCGCCGCCATGACCGTCCCCCGCGACTGGAACGACCCGGACTCCGGGCTGGGGGACCTGAGCATCGCCGTCTCCCGCCACCGCACCACCGACACGGCCGCGCGCAAGGGCGTCCTGATGCTGGCCGCCGGCGGGCCGGGCGCCCAGGACGGCCTGCTCCGGCCGGCCGGGCTGGTCAAGAACGCGCCCAAGGTCGCCGCCGCGTACGACATCGTCGGCCTCGACCAGCGCGGGGTCGGCCGCAGCACCAAGGTGGTCTGCGAGACGGACGAGCAGTGGCGGGAGTTCATGGCCGGGGACTTCCGGGACCAGTCGCCCGAGGCCGTCGCCAAGGTCATCGACAACTCCCGCAAGTTCGCCGAGAGTTGCCAGCGGAACAGCGGCGACCTCCTCCCCTACCTCAACACCGCGCAGAGCGCCCACGACGTCGACCTGTTCCGCTCCCTGCTCGGCGAGCGCAAGCTCAACTACCTCGGCCCGTCCTACGCCTCGATGATCGGCGCCTACTACGGCGCGCTCTTCCCGCACCGGGTCGGGCACATGATCCTGGACAGCAACATCGGCTGGGACAGCACCTGGGAGCGCTTCGAGACGGGCCAGCCGATGAGCTTCCAGCGGCGCTTCGACGAGGACTTCCTGCCCTGGCTCGCCGCCCGGGACGCCACCTACCACTGGGGCTCGACGCCCGAGGAGGTGAACGCGCACTGGGAGCGGGTGCGCGCCGGGCTGCACGAAACCCCCGTCGTGGACGGGTCGTTGACGATCGGCCCGAACCAGCTGGACAACGGCGCGATCGGCACGCTCTACGAGGCCTCGAACTTCCCGTACTTCGCGCAGGCCCTGACCGCCGTCGACGACTGGCAGTCGGCCGGCCCGGACGCCAAGGCGCTGGCCCACAAGGCCTTCGGCCAGTACCTGGGGCCCGACTTCACCGCCGAGTACTTCTCCGTGACCTGCTCCGACACCCCGTGGAACCGGGACATGGACACCTGGGTCGAGCGCGGCGCCGACCTGTCCGCGAAGTACCCGCTGGTCGGCCCCCGCACCCTCGCGTTCAGCGCGGTCTGCGCCGCTTGGCCGACCGACCCGGCGCCCAAGGTGAAGATCACCGGCGCGCACCTGCCGACCACGCTGATGCTCAACTCGGTGCACGACCCGGCGACGTACTACGAGGCCGCCCTCGGCGCCCACCGCGCGCTGCGCGGCTCCCGGCTGGTGACCGTCACCGGCAGCGGCGACCACGGCCAGTACCCGACGGCGAACACCTGCGTCACCGACGTGGTCGAGCGCTACCTGCTGGACGACCGGGCACCCGAGCACGACCTCACCTGCCCGACCCCGCAGGCCAGTTGAGCTAGGACCTGAGCCGGGTGCGCAGCCAGGCGAAGGCCGCCGCGAGGCCGACGAAGCCTCCGAACGCCAGCTTGATCCCGGCCTTGGCGACCAGCACGCCGACCAGGGGGATGCTCCACCCCAGCCAGCTCAGCAGGGCCAGCATCACCGCGCAGCCGCAGAGGACGGCCAGCACGGTGGCGGCCACGGCGGCGGCCCGCGACAGCTCGCGCGGGCCGCCGCCCCCGTCCGAACCGGTCTGTGCCGCAACCCCGTTGGTCATGCCGTCGGCCCCCTCGTTCGTACCCCCAGTATTCATGGACCCGATGGTACGACGTCAGCGGCGGGACCGGTGCGTGTCGCCGAGGTGCTCGCCCGTCTCCTCGTCGGGGAAGCTGACGGCGAGGGTGACGCGGTACTCGTCGACGTCCTCGCGGTGGCCCGGCACCCGGGCCCAGGCGAGCGAGTGCACCTCGGCCTCGGGGGCCTGGCGGCACCAGGCGGCCGCCTCCTCCAGCGCGCGGGCGGCCGAACGGCCGGTGCAGACCACGGCGGTGTACGCGGCCACCGAGACGTCCCCGCCGCCGCGGCACGTCCGCGAGACGGCCCGGACGGCGGCGGCGGCCTGGGTCAGGTCTCGGGCCAGGTCGCCGACCACCCGAGGGGGCGCCGGCAGGACGACCGCCCCCTCGGCGACGGTCTCCGGCAGGTTCGCGCTCACGGTCCGGTCCTCCATCCACGTCGTCACGCGGCACAGCATGTCGCTCCCCCGACCCTGGCATGCCCACATTCACCAGAACGTCACCCGTCCAGGCGGGAGTTGGGGCAGGCCCCTGGCGCCGGGGGCCCGGCCCTGCTAGGGGCGGCCGGAGGGCGGCCGGCCATCGCGCCAGGTCAGCGCGACGGCACCGGGGCGCCGCCGGGAGCCCGTCGCACCGCCCACGCACCACCTCCGCGCCCCGAACCGCCCCCTCCGCCGGAGCCCGGGCGACATGCCGCGTTGTGGCCCCGTCCAACTGCTGTTCCCCGCCCGGAGGGTGGGCGCGGATGGACTGGTTCGTACCGGTTCCGACGGCGCGCCGACCGGCCCGGGCGCCGGTGATTCACATCCACGCCCTGCCCTGGGAGTTCACCTCGGGCACCCCGTCGGCGTCGGACCGTCGTGATACTAATCATCCGGCGGCGGATGCCGGCCTCCTGCGGGCGGGCACGATGACGAGGTCTCATCCGTTCCGGGAGCGTCCGGGGCGGCTACGGGGAGGGGCACCACAGCATGGCGTCGAGGTTGGGCAGCATCGGGGGCGGGCGCAGGCTCCGCATCGGCAAGCGGGTCGCGGGCACGGCGGCGGTCTTCACCGCGCTCGCCGCGCTGACCGGCTCCCAGGTGACGGGCCTCGGCATGGCGCCGACCGCGGCGGCCGACCCGGCCGCCCCCTCCGGCGTCTCGGCCCCCGACGGCGGCCGCCTGTTCCCGACGCCCGGCGGCACCACCCCGGTCACGCCCGCCGACGGCGGCGGGACGCTCCAGCTTCCGCAGCCGCCCGGCGCCCCGGGCGGTGTGCCGGGCCTGCCCGGCCAGCCCGTCGCCGGCCCGTTCGCCGCCACCGGCCCCGCGCTCCCGGCCACGGTCTTCGCCGCCTACCGGCAGGCGGAGGCCCGGATCGCCCAGCGCTCCCCCGGCTGCCACCTGCCGTGGCAGCTGCTGGCCGCGATCGGCCAGGTCGAGTCCGCTCAGGCCAACGGCGGCCAGGTGGACGTCGCGGGCACCACGCTGACGCCGATCCTCGGCCCGGTGCTGGACGGCTCCCAGGGCTTCGCCGCGATACCCGACACCGACGGCGGCGTCTACGACGGGGACCAGCGCTGGGACCGCGCGGTCGGCCCGATGCAGTTCATCCCGTCCACCTGGGCCTCCTGGGGCGTGGACGCCAACGGCAAGGGCAAGGCCGACCCGAACAACATCTTCGACGCCGCCGAGGCCGCCGGGCGCTACCTGTGCGCGGGCGGGCGCGACCTCGCCGACCCGGCCCAGCTGGACCGGGCGATCCTGAGCTACAACAACTCGACGGAGTACCTGCGGACGGTCCGCAACTGGACGGTCCACTTCGGCAGTGGAGGCGTCGCCACCGTGCCGGACCGCGCGGGAACCCCGTCCCCGCTGCTGCCCTCCCCGTACGTGCCGCCGACAGGCTCGACGGGCGGCACGGGAACGGCGCCGGTCACGCCCGAGCCGGGCACCCCGGTCACGCCGACGCCCGACGGCTCGGCCTCGCCCTCCGCGGGCCCGTCCCCCAGCCCTTCCGCCAGTCCGTCGGCGAGCCCGTCCGCGACACCGAGCGGCGGCACCTCGCCGAGCGCCACGCCCACGGGCACCCCCAGCACCGGCAACCCCAGCGGCACGCCGAGCGGCAGCCCGACCGGCACGCCCTCGGCCTGCCCGGACCCGAGCGCCACCGCGACGCCGAGTGGCTCCCCGACCGGCACGCCGTCCCCGAGCGCCACGCCCGGCGCGACGCCGTCGGGCACGCCGAGCGCCACGCCCACCGTGCCGGCCGGCTGCCCGACGCCCACCGCGACCACGACCCCGGCCGCCACCACGCCCGGCGGCGCGCCGAGCACCCCGGCCACGGCCGTCTCCGCCGCCGCGACCGCCTCGCTCGCCCCCACGGCGGCCGCGTCCGCCAAGTGACCCACCGCCGAGGGGCCCGGTGCGCACCCGCGCGCCGGGCCCCTCGGTCGTTCCGGACGTGCCGCTACGCGCCGTGCCAGCCCTCCGCGGCCCCCGTGGGCGCCTCGTGCCGGGTGCGCCAGCGCTCCAGCATGCCGTGCAGCTCCTTGATCATGAACTCGAAGAACTCCGCCGTCTCCGCCATCCGCGCGGCCGCGGCCGTCCCCGTGCCGACGGTGCTCTCGCCCTCCCGCAGCACCCGGATCCAGCGCGTCATGATCTCGTCCCGTCTGGTCAGCGACTCGTACCAGACGTCGTTGAGCACCCGGAACCTGTCCCGCCGGGAGCCCGGCTCGCGCTCCTTGGCGACCAGCCCGACCTGGATGAGGTAGCGCACGGCGCCGGAGACGGCGGCCGGGCTGATCTTCAGCCGCTCGGACAGCTCGGCGGAGGTCAGCACCCCGCTCTCCTCGGCCATCAGACAGGCGAAGATCCGCGACGGCATGCGCCCCATGCCGGCCACCACCAGCTCGGCGGCGAACCGCTCGACGAAGTCCGACACCGCCCGGTCACCGCGCCCCTGCGCCGACTCCTGCTCCGACACGCCCCGCAACCCCTCTTCGTTCACCCGACGTGATCACTTCCGCTTGAACTTTAACGCCTTCTCAATATTCACGTTCTTCTGAAATCACGGTACCTTCAGAACTATGACCACGGCAATCACCCTGTCCGGCCTCCGCAAGAGCTTCGGCCGGACCACCGCGCTGGACGGCCTCGACCTCACCGTCGAGACCGGTGAGGTGCACGGCTTCCTCGGCCCCAACGGCGCCGGGAAGTCCACCACCATCCGCGTCCTGCTCGGCCTGCTGCGCGCGGACGGCGGCACCGCCCGGCTGCTCGGCCTGGACCCGTGGAGCGACGCGGTCGAGCTGCACCGCCGCCTCGCCTACGTCCCCGGCGACGTCCAGCTGTGGCCCAACCTCACCGGCGGCGAGGCCATCGACCTGCTCTCCCGCCTGCGCGGCCGCCCCGACCCCCGCCGCCGCGCGGAGCTGATCGAGCGCTTCGACCTCGACCCCACCAAGAAGGGCCGCAGCTACTCCAAGGGCAACCGGCAGAAGGTCGCCATCGTCGCCGCGCTCGCCTCCGACGCCGAACTGCTGCTGCTCGACGAGCCGACCTCCGGCCTCGACCCGCTGATGGAGGTCGTCTTCCAGGACGTCGTGCACCAGGCCAAGGCGCAGGGCCGTACCGTCCTGCTCTCCAGCCACATCCTCGACGAGGTCGAGAAGCTGGGCGACCGCGTCAGCATCATCCGACGCGGCAGGGTCGTCCAGACCGGCACCCTCGGCGAGCTGCGCCACCTCACCCGCACCACCGTCGAGGCCGAGACCCTGCGCCCCGTCGCCGGGCTGGAGGAACTGCCCGGGGTCCACGCCCTCCGCACCGAGGGCGCCCGCGTCCGCTTCGCCGTGGACGGCGCCCGGCTCGACGCCGCCGTCCGGCTGCTGAGCGAAGCCGGGGTGCGCACGCTGGTCAGCCACCCGCCCACCCTGGAGGAGCTGATGCTGCGCCACTACGGCGACGAGCTGGCCGCCAACGGGCACCCCGTCGACGCCGAGACGGACACCGAGACCGAGACCGACTCCAGGACCGACGACGAGAGCGAGGCCGGGCGATGACCACCACCGCCAAGGCCCCCGCCCGCCCCCGGGCGGACCGCAGGAGCCCCGGCGGGGCGTCGACGCTGACCGGCACCGCCGCCCTGCTGCGCTTCGCCCTGCGCCGCGACCGCGTCCGCCTCGCCGTCTGGGTGCTGGGCCTCGGCCTGCTGACGGTCTCCACCGCCAACAGCGTCCACACCCTCTACGCGAGCGCCGCCGACCGCGCCTCCATCGCGAGCTCCTCCGCCAGCCCGGCCCTGCTGGCGATGACCGGCCCCCGCCACTACCTGGCCGACTACACCTGGGGCTCGATGCTGAGCCACCGGCTGCTGGGCATGCTCGCCGTACTGGCCGGGGTGATGAGCGTCCTGATCGTCACCCGCCACACCCGGGCCGAGGAGGAGAGCGGCCGCGCCGAGCTCGTCCGCTCCTCCGCCGTCGGCCGCCACGCGCAGCTGGCCGCCGCCCTGGCCACGGCCGCCGCCGCGAACCTCGCCCTGGGCCTGTTCCTCGCCGTCGGCCTGCCGGGCCTGGGCGTGCCGGGCATCACCGCCTCCGGCGCGGCGCTGTACGGGGCGGCCACCGCCGGGGCCGGGCTGCTGTTCGCGGCGGCGGCCGGCGTCACGGCGCAGGTCTCCCCGCACGCCCGGACGGCCTCCGGGCTGGCCATGGCCGCGATCGGCGCGGCCTACGCCGTCCGCGCCGCCGGGGACTCCGCCGAGAGCGGCCTCGCCTGGGCCTCCCCGATCGGCTGGGTGCAGCGCACCTACCCCTTCGCGGGCGACCGCTGGTGGCCGCTGCTGCCCCTGCTCGCCCTGACCGCCGCCGTCGGCGCGGCCGCCTTCCTGCTGAGCTCCCGCCGGGACGTCGGCGCGGGCCTGCGCGCCGCCCGCCCGGGCCCGCCCGTCGCCGCCCCGGCCCTGGGCACCCCGCTGGGCCTCGCGCTGCGGCTGCACCGGGGCCTGATCGGCGGCTTCTCGGCGGCACTGCTGCTGCTCGGCGCGATGTACGGCTCGGTGCTGGGCCAGGCCGACTCGATGCTCAAGGGCGTGGACCAGATCCGCGAGGCGCTGACCCGCGTCGGCGGCCGCTCGCTCACCGACGCGTACGCCGCGTACACCCTGCTGGTGGTGGCCGTGGTCGGCGCGGTCTACGCGGTGCTGGCCACCCAGCGCCCGCGCGCCGAGGAGACGGCCGGGCGGGCCGATCCGGTGCTGGCCACCGGCGTCTCCCGCGCGGGCTGGCTGGGCGGGCACCTGGCGGCGGCGCTGCTGGGCTCGACGGCCGTGCTGCTGGCGGCCGGGGTCGGGTTCGGCCTGGCCGGGGCGCTGTCCACCGGCGACGCCGGGCAGTTCCCGAGGCTGGTCGGCGCTGCCCTGGCCTTCGCCCCGGCGCAGTGGGTGACGGTCGGCGTGGCGGCGGTGGTGTACGGCTGGCTGCCCCGGGCGATGCCGCTGGCCTGGATCGTCCCCGGGTACGCGCTGGTGGTCGGTTACCTCGGGCCGCTGCTCAAGCTGCCCTCCGGGCTGGACCGGGTCTCGCCGTTCGGCCAGGTGCCCCGGCTGCCGGCGGCGGCCATGGACTGGACGCCGCTCGCGGTGCTCACCCTGGTCGCGGCCGCGCTGCTGGCGCTGGGCCTGGCCGGGTTCCGCCGCCGCGACGTCGGCTGAACGCGAAGGGCCCGCCTCCCCGTGACACCGGGGAGGCGGGCCCGTACGACTCAGAGGTACTTGCTGATCTCCGGCATCAGGTCCTGGAACGTCCGCCCGCTGGCCGGCTGCCCGATCGCCACCATTTGCCAACCCCCGGGCGTGCGCTGCACCTTGGCCATGATCTGCGCGGTGTACGGGCCGCCGCCGGTGAGCGTGTAGCGGGCCAGCTCGGTGCCGGTGGTCTCGTCGACGAGCCGGCAGAACGCTGCCTCGACCTCCTGGAAGGTCTGCCCGGTGAAGGAGTTGACCGTGAACAGGATCTGGTCGACGGCGGCGGAGACCCTCAGCAGGTCCACCACGATCGACTCGTCGTCCGTCCGGTCCCCCGCGCCGCCGACCAGGTTGTCCCCGCTGTGCCGCACCGAGCCGTCGTTGCTGGTGAGGTGCTGGAAGAACACCACGTCCACCGGCTTGCCCTGGGCGAACAGCACGGCCGAGGCGTCCAGGTCGATGTCCCGGCCGGTGGCCATCAGCTTGGCGAAGAAGCCCTTGGGCTGCGCGGCCTTCCAGCCCAGGCCCATGCGGACCACGCTCAGCTGCCCGCCGCCCGGCTTCTCCAGGCTGATCTTCTGGCCCTTGACCAGCGAAACGCTCATCGTGCCTCCTCGTTGCTGCCGCCGCCCGTCACACCCTCGCGAAGGTGGATGGTTTTACGATCATCGGGTGACGTCTTGACCGGACCCTACCCCGACCGCACCTCCCTCTCACCCACACCCGTCGCACACACCACCCGGCGTCCGGGAGCGCTACTGGGCGGGCGCCGCGATCCTCCAGAGCGCCGCCGGATGGTCGTCCGCGCCGCCGGCGGAGGACTCGAAGGCGATCCACTTGCCGTCCGGGGACCAGCTCGGCGCGCCGTCGTAGCTCGCCCCGTCGTTGGTCACCCGCGCCGGGGTGCCGCCGTCCGCCGACACCACGAAGACCTGGGCGTTGGCCAGGCCGCCCGCCGTGGAGGAGAAGACGAGGCGCCGCCCGTCCGGGGACCAGCTGGGATCGGTGTGGTCGCCGGGCACCTCGGTGATCTGCCGCAGGCCGCTCCCGTCCGCGTTGACCGTCCACAGCGCCCAGTTCTCACCGTTCGCGGCGCGCCGCTGGAAGACGATCCGGTCGCCCTTCGGGGACCAGTTGGGCTGCCGGTTCGCGGTGCCGGTGGCCTGGCCGTCCACCAGCTTCACCGGGGCGCCGCCGCCGCGCGGCACCTTCCACAGCGAGTCCAGCTGGGGCGTCTCCGACGGGGCCGGGCTCGCGGTCGCGTCGCCCTGGTCGGCGGCGTTGCCCGCGTCCCAGCTCTGCTGGTAGACGATCCACTGCCCGTCCGGGGAGAAGGTCGGCTCGTCGTAGCCGGAGTCGTCGTCGTGCCGGGTGACGCGCTCGGGGGCGCCGCCCGGCTTCATCAGCCACACCTCGTCGTGGCCGTCCTCGCGGTCGCTGGCGAAGGTGAAGGCGCCCGCGCTCGCGCTCCAGCTGGTGCCGGACAGGTTGACGGCGGTCTTGTCCTGGTCCGACAGCACCGTCGCCGGTGCGGCGCCGCCCGCCAGCGGCAGGGTCCGCAGCGCGGCGGCGCCCTTGTTGTAGCCCTCGGCGAACTCCGTCAGCAGCAGCGAGCCGCCGTCCGGGGCGTAGGCCGGGTTCTGCGCACTGCGGGTGCCGTCGGCGCGGTAGACCAGTTCGGCGCCGTCCCCGCGGCGCTGCGCCCCGGCCGCCGAGCCACCGGAGGCGGTGGCGCCCGGGGCCGCGCCGGTGGCCTTCGGCGACGCGGGGGCGGGCGTCGCGGCGCCCTTGTCGTCCGAGCCGGAGGAGCATCCCGTGAGCAGCAGTACCGCGACGGCCGCGGGCACGATGAACGTACGTGTTCTCATGCGCCACAAGCTAGTTGACGAAGGGTCACAAACGGTGAACCGGAGGTGATCAGGCGTCGCCGTCCAGCAGGTGCTGGCGCACCTCCTGGAAGGTCCAGGCCCCTCCGGCCGGGCGGGAGAGGACCCAGACCAGGTCGAAGCGGTCCGGCCAACTCGCGGGCGCACCGCTGCCGGAGGCGCCGAGGGCCTCGACGATCCTGGAGATGCGCGAGTGCTCCCAGCAGATCAGCACCGGCTGCGCCCCGGCGAGGGCGGCGGCGGCCAACTCGCCCTCCTGGGACTCCGCGTGGGTGGTGTCGATCGTCAGGCCGAGCTTGGCGGCCAGCGGCGTGACGGTCTGGCGCATCCGGTGGGCGCCGGCCAGCGGGCCCTGGTCGGCGGCGGCGAGGATCCGGGCGGGGGTGCGCAGCCCGGGGGCGGGCGGGGCGAAGAGGCCGGGCAGGGCGTTGGCCCTCGACCAGCCGCGCTCGGTCAGGGACTTGCCGTCCTTCTTGCCGTTCTCGTCGCGGCCGTTCTGGTCGCCGGTGGGCTTCTCGCCGTGGCGGATGATCATCACGAAGGCCTCGCCGCCCGGGTCGGCGGCCTTCGTCACGGGAGCGTCCTTGGCCTTCTTGTCGGACTTGCCCGAGGAGCAGCCCGCGAGCACCAGCGGCGTGGCGGCCAGCAAGCCCGTGAGCAGGGTGCGCCGGCTGAGCGGCTGCGTCACTCGGCACCCCGCTCCAGGCGGACCAGCGCGTCCACGGCCACGCCCTCGCCGCCGTGCCCGGAGCCGGCGGCGACCGTGCGGTGGACGCGCTCGGCGCGGACGGTGCGCAGGCCGGTGCCGTCGAGGTCGGCGAGGACGTCCTCCGGGGTGAAGAGGACGGCAGGGTCCTGCGGGCCGCCGACTCCCTCGGTGAGGTTGCCGAGGTCGTGTCCGATCACGAGCAGGGTGCCGCCGGGGGCCAGGGCGTCGGCGGCGCGGCGCAGCGCGGTGCGGCGGTCGGCGGCGGGCACCTGGAGGTAGGCGACCAGGACGAGGTCGTAGCCGGGGCCGGGGGCCTCAAAGGCGCGGGCGTCGCCGTGGCGCCAGGTGAGGCGGTCGGCGACCTCGTCGGGCAGGTCGGCGGTGAGGCGTTCGGCGCGTTCGAGGGCGACGGCGGAGAAGTCCAGGCCGGTGACCTCCCAGCCCCGGGCGGCGAGCCAGATGGCGTTGCGGCCCTCTCCGGCGGCCAGGTCCAGGGCGGTTCCGGGGGCCGCGCCGTCGAGTTCGCGCACCACCCAGCGGTTGGGCTCGGCTCCCCACACCAGCTCGCTCGCGGCGTAGCGGTCGTCCCAGTCCTGGCTGTCCATGGCGCCTCCTCCGTCCGACCGGCCTGCTCGGTAGGGGTCAACCTACCGGGCGCGGGGCCGCCGGGTCGGCCGCGGTCCGGTGGGCGGACGGGGAGCGTCCCTTCCCGGACAAGGCCGGACAGGGGCGGTCGGCACCCTTGACGGCGACAATTGGTCCAGTCCAATCTGTTCAGTCGTGACGTGCACGGGTCGGCCGCCCCGCGCGGCCGCGAACCGTCCGTCAGCACGCGTCACCCGCCCGAGCGTCCCCACCACGCCCGAGCAGGCTCCCCACGGCCCGTCCGGGCCACGCACCGCCGGAACCCCCCACATCTCCGGAGGACATCCCGCATGCACGACCGCGTCCTGCCCGCACCCGCCGCACAGCCCGGCCGTCCGGCCACACGGCGCCGCAGAGCGACCGCCCTGGCGCTGGCCGCCACGCTGACCACCAGCGGCGCCGCCCTCGCCCTGACCCTCGGCCCGGCCTCGGCCGCGCCCGTGAACCTGCTGGCCAACGGGGACTTCGAGACCGGCAGCCTGGCCGGCTGGACCTGCTCCAACGGCTCCGTCGTCACCACCCCGGTGCACGGCGGCGGTTACGCGCTGAGCGGCGCCGCCTCCGGCTCCGACACCGCGCAGTGCCAGCAGACCGTCACCGTCCTGCCGAACACCAGCTACACGCTCTCCGGCTGGGTGCAGGGCAGCTACGTCTACCTCGGCGCCACCGGCACGGGCGTCAACGCCTCCTCCTGGACGCCCGGCGGCACCGGCTGGAACCAGCTGAGCAGCACCTTCACGACGGGCGCCACGACCACCTCGGTCACCGTCTTCACCCACGGCTGGTACGGCACCGGCACCTACTACGCCGACGACCTCACCCTGACGGGCCCGGCCGGGCCCACCTCCACCTCCAGCCCGACGGCGAGCCCGACCGCCACCTCCAGCCCGACGGCCTCCAGCAGCCCCACGGCCTCGACCAGCCCGACGGCGTCGAGCAGCCCCACGACCACCGGCAGCCCGACCGCCTCGCCGACCGCGACGTCCACCGCCGGCGGCCCGGCCGGGGACGGCCAGGTCACCACCCCCACCGGGGTGACGGTCAGCAAGGTCACCTCCGGCGCCGTGGTGCTGACCTGGCAGCCCTCCACCCTGAACAGCGGGGACGGACCGATCGCCTACAAGGTGTGGTCCAACGGGCAGCTGGTCGCCACCTCGATGGGCACCTCGGTCGCCGTCAGCTCGCTGCTGCCGGGCACCGGCTACACCTTCAGCGTCCAGGGCTACTCGGGCGCCCACGCCTCCGCGCAGTCCGCGCCGGTGAGCACCACGACGGCCGCCGCGCCCGCCGCGAAGCCCGTCCGCTCGGCCTACTTCGACCAGTGGGGCGTCTACGAGAACGCCTACTACCCGAAGAACGTGGACACCAGCGGGGCCGCGTCCAAGCTGGACGTCATCCACTACGCCTTCGCCAACATCGACCCGACGAAGTTCACCTGCTTCCAGGCGGTGAAGGCCTCCGACTCGGGCAACGACTCCAACCCCAACGCCGGTGACGGCGCGGGCGACGCGTACGCGGACTACCAGTCCGACTACAACTCCGGCACCAGCGTGGACGGCGGCTCCGACACCTGGGAGCAGCCGCTGAAGGGCAACTTCAACCAGCTGCGCCAGCTCAAGGCCAAGTACCCCAACCTGCGCTTCACCATCTCCATCGGCGGCTGGACGTACTCCAAGTACTTCTCGGACGCGGCCGCCACGGACTCCTCCCGCAAGGCCTTCGTCTCCTCCTGCGTCGACATGTTCCTCAAGGGGAACCTGCCGACCGGCGTCGCCGGTGACGCCGCCGGCGGCAAGGCCTCGGCGGCGGGCATCTTCGACGGGATCGACCTCGACTGGGAGTACCCGGGCTCGGCCGGCGGCCACGCGGGCAACCACTACTCGGCGGCCGACAAGCAGAACTTCACCCTGCTGCTCAAGGAGTTCCGCACCCAGCTGGACGCGCTCGGCTCCGCCCAGGGCAAGCGCTACCTGCTGAGCGCCGCACTGCCCAGCGGCCAGGACAAGATCGCGCAGCTGGAGACCGACAAGATCGGCGCCTACCTGGACTACGCCGACGTGATGTCCTACGACATGCACGGCTCCTGGGACGCCACCGGCCCGACCAACCACCAGGACCCGCTGCACGACAGCGCGGCCGACCCGACCACGCCGATCAAGCCCGGCACCCTGAAGTACAACGTGGACACCACGCTCGCCGCGTACACCACGGGCCTGCCCGACTACGGCATCCCCGGCGGCTTCCCGGCCAACAAGATCGTGCTGGGCATCCCGTTCTACTGGCGCGGCTGGACGGGCGTCCCGGCGGGCTCCAACTTCGGCCTCTACCAGAGCGCGACCGGCCCGACGGCCAAGAAGCCGCTGAGCCAGGAGGCCGGACTGGCCGCCTGGAAGGAGCTCAACCCGACCGCCGCGCAGACCCACTGGGACCCGGCGACCGAGAGCACCTGGGTCTACGACGGGACCAACTTCTGGACGGGTGACACCCCGCAGGCCGTCCAGGCGCGCGGGGCGTACGCCAAGAGCAAGGGCCTGGGCGGCATGTTCGCCTTCTCCCTGGAGAACGACGACGCCGCGGGCACCATGTTCAACTCGATGGACGCGGCGCTTCGCTGACGATCCGTCAGAAAAGTGGGGGGGGGGGCGGCCGGGGGGGGGGGGCGGGGGCCCCCCCCCCGGGGCGGGCGCCCCCCCCCCCGCCGCCCCACCACCCCCCCCCCCCGGCGGCGGGCGGGGT
>NZ_JBIWOW010000023.1:0-126280 GCF_044767945.1 Kitasatospora sp. NPDC101183
GGGGGGGGGGGGGGGCCGCCGGGGGGGGGGGGGGGGGGGGGGGGGGGGCCCCGCGGGGCGCCCCCCCCCGGCGGGGGGGCGGGGGGGGCCGCCCCCCCCCGGGCCCCTCTTCTGTTCGCCTTCGGTCCCATCGTGATCGGCGGCGGATCGATTCGGGCCGATTCAGATCGATGCGGGACCGCCGAGGGGGCGCGAGCCATGACCGACCAGGACTTCTACCCGGGGCTCACGCCCGGTCACCTGGGCGCGCCGGTGCTGGAGCCGGAGGGGCGGCCGCCGGGCGCGCCCCGTCCGCGCCCCGATGCACCCGATCCGCACCGACGGCGTAACGGACTGGCCTGCGGGCTCACCGCGCTCGCCCTGATCGCCGTCTTCGGCGGCATCGGGCTCACCGGCTACACCTGGTTCCAGGGGCAGCGCCGGCCCTCGGTCGCCGCCGACTTCCGGGGGCCGGGCAGCGGCAGCGTCCAGGTCTCGGTGCCCGAGGGCGCGGGCCTCGCGCAGATCGCCTCCGCGCTGGTCCGCAACAACGTGGTGGCCAGCTCCCTGGCCTTCACCCGGGCCGCGAAGGGCAGCGCGGCGGCGGCCGGACGCATCCAGCCGGGGACGTACACCCTCAAGCAGAAGATGTCGGCCGCGGCGGCGCTCGCCGTCCTGATCGACCCGGCGAACGCCAACGGCCTGACGATTCCCGAGGGTTGGCGCGGCTACCAGGTCTACGCGGCCATCGACAAGAAGCTGAACCTGCCCGACGGCACCGCCCAGCGCATCGCCAAGGAGCAGACCGCCGACCTGGGCCTGCCGGAGTTCGCGGGCGGCGCCCCCGAGGGCTACCTCTTCCCGGCGACGTACAGCGTGACGGACGGCACCACCGCCCTCGACCTGCTGAAGCAGATGGTGGAGCGGGCCGGCAAGGAGTTCAGCCGGGACGACGCCGAGGTCGTCGCCCAGAACCTCGGGCAGAACGTGTACGGGCTGGTGACCGTCGCCAGCATGGTGCAGGGCGAGGCGGACAACACCGAGGACATGGGCAAGGTGGCCCGGGTGATCTACAACCGCCTGGCCAAGGGCATGCCGCTGCAGCTGGACTCCACCATCAACTACGCGCTGGGCCGCTCGACCCTGAACACCAGCGTCACCGAGACCAGGCTCGACTCCCCGTACAACACCTACCTGCACGCCGGGCTGCCGCCGACCCCGATCTCCAACCCCGGGCGGCAGGCGATCATGGCGGCGCTGGACCCGACGCCGGGGGACTGGCTGTACTTCGTGACCGTGAAGCCGGGGGACACCCGCTTCACCGACAGCTTCGACGTGCAGCAGCGCAATGTGGCCGAGTTCAATGCCAACCGGGCGGCGAAGCCCGGTGCCCCGGCCTCCGCGACGGCCTCGGCGAGCCCCTCCTCCGCGTCCACGCCGTGACGGTGGGTGCGGAGAACGGGGAGGTCGGGCACTGACGGTACGTCCGGCCACCGGGGGCCCGGCTGCGGTACGGTAACGTCTCCTCCCAGGCGTTGCGCTAGCACGCCGGTTCGAGATTCAGCCGGGACGGCGTCCCGGACGACCGCTTTGATCCGTCGGTCGTCACTGTCGGTTAAGGGGATCGATGACCGAGGTGGGTCGGGGCTACGGCCCTCAGGGCGAGCCGTGGCACCCGGGTGATGCCGGGTACGGCGGCCAGCAGCCGGTCCCCGGCCAGCAGGACGGCCAGTGGCAGCAGCAGTATCCGCAGCAGGGCCAGTACCCCCAGCAGCAGATGCCGCAGCAGCCGGTGCCCCAGGGGCAGTACCCGCAGCAGGGGCAGACCTACGGCGGGCAGCAGGGGCAGCAGGGCCAGTACGGCCAGCAGCAGATGCCGCAGCAGGGCTACCCGCAGCAGCCGGTGCCCCAGGGGCAGTATCCGCAGCAGGGCCAGTACCAGCAGGGCTATCCGCAACAGCAGCAGCAGATGCCCCAGCACGGGCAGTATCCGCAGCAGGGCCAGTACCAGCAGCAGGTCCAGCCGCCGCAGCAGGTCCAGCAGCAGCCCCCGGCGCCCGAGCCGGTGGCCGCCGGGCCGGGCCCGGACGGCATCGACTGGGAGGCGGAGGCCGCCGCGCTGGAGGCCGGGGCCGCCCCGGCGGCCGGCGCGCACGAGCCGCAGGCCGAGCCCGAGGAGTGGGACGGCCACCACGAGGACGGCGCCTACCTCGAGGAGGAGCCGGAGCACCAGGTCGGCTTCCTCGGCGAGGAGGACGACTCCCGCGAGGCCAAGAAGAAGCGCAAGGAGAGCGGCAAGAAGGCCGGCCGCCGCAACGGCGGCGCCTGCCTGCTGGTCGCCCTGGTGCTGCTCGGCGCCGTGGGCGGCGCGGGCTGGTGGGGCTACGGCTTCTACCAGGACAACTTCGGCCCGCCGCCGGACTTCGACGGCGACGGCAGCGGCAGCGTGCAGTTCGAGGTCGCCAAGGGCGCGGTGGGCGGCCAGATCGGCGCCGGCCTGAAGAAGGCCGGCGTGGTGAAGAGCGTCGACGCCTTCACCGCGGCCTGCAAGGCCGAGCCCAAGTGCGCGACCATCCAGCCGGGCTTCTACGCCATGAAGAAGGAGATGTCGGCCACCTCCGCGGTCAAGTCGCTCATCGACCAGATGGGCGGCGCCTCCATCGTGCTGCCCGAGGGCCTCAACTCCACCGAGATCTACGCCAAGATCGACGACAAGCTGAAGCTCCAGAAGGGCACCACGGCGAACGTCGCCAAGGCACAGGTCAACGACCTCGGGCTGCCGGCGTACGCGAACGGCAACATCGAGGGCTTCCTCTGGCCGACGAAGTACAACATCGCCGACGGCATGAAGCCCGAGGACCTGCTCAAGCAGATGGTGAAGAACGCCACCGAGAAGTACTCCGCCCTGGACGGCCAGGCCGCCTCGGTGAACCTCAAGAACGGCTACGAGGTCGTCATCGAGGCGAGCATCCTCCAGCGCGAGGGCAACAACCCGACGGACTTCGCCAAGATGGCCAAGACCATCCAGAACCGCCTGGCCGCGGGCGGCGAGATCAACCACCGCCTCGGCATGGACACCACGCTCCAGTACTCGCTCGGTCGCAAGAACCTCGACCGCAAGGACATGGACGACGCGTCCAACAAGTACAACACCTACATCAACCCGGGCCTGCCGCCGACGCCGATCTCCAACCCCGGCGACGACGCCCTCCAGGCGGTGCTGCACCCGGCGGACGGCAAGTGGCTCTACTTCATCGCGATGGACCCGACCACCACGCGGTTCGCCGAGACGTCCAAGGAGCACTACGCCAACGTCGAGGAGTACTGCAAGAACGCCGGCGAGGGCTTCGACAAGGACCGCGGCCACTGCACCGGCAAGAAGCCCTGATCCGACCCGTACCCGGATTCGCGGAGGAACTGCGTTGACCAGCAAGCACCGCGCCGCCGTGCTCGGTTCGCCGATCGCCCACTCGCTCTCCCCGGACCTGCACCGGGCGGCCTTCGCCGCGCTCGGGCTGGACGGCTGGCGCTACGACCGGTTCGAGGTGGACGAGGCCGCGCTGCCCGGCTTCCTCGCCGGGCTGGACGAGGCCGAGTGGGCCGGGCTGTCGCTGACCATGCCGCTGAAGCGGGCGGTCATCCCGCTGCTGGACGAGGTCAGCGCCACGGCCCGCGCGGTGGAGGCCGTCAACACCGTGGTGTTCACGGCGGACGGGCGGCGCACCGGGGACAACACCGACGTGCCCGGGCTGGTCAACGCGCTGCGCGAGCGCGGCATCGCCGAGGTGCCGGGCGCGGCCGTGCTGGGCGCGGGGGCCACCGCCTCCTCGGCGCTGGCGGCGCTGGCCCAGATATGCGCGGGCGAGGTGGTCGTCTACGTCCGTAGCCCCGAACGGGCCCGGGAGATGGCCGAGTTGGGCGAGCGGCTGGGCCTGGCCGTCCGTACGGCCGACTGGGAGCGCGGGGCCGAGGCGCTGGAGCGGCCGCTGACCGTCTCCACCACGCCGGTGGGCGCCACCGACGTGTTCGCCGACGCGCTGACGGCCCGGCCGGGCGCGCTGTTCGACGTGCTCTACCACCCGTGGCCGACGGCGCTGGCCGCCGCCTGCGCCGAGCGCGGGGCGACCGTCCTCGGCGGGCTCGACCTGCTCGTCCACCAGGCGGTGCTGCAGTCCGAGGCCTTCACCGGGCGGACCCCGGGCCCGCTGGCCGCGATGCGCGAGGCCGGCGAGAAGGCGCTGGCGTCGGGCTGACCGGGGCTGACGGCAGCTTTTGGCCGGATGCTGACCGGTTGCTGTCCGTCACACGGACCGCGCTCCCCGGGGCTGCCGTGGCATGAAAGGATTCATGCGGAAGGCAAGCCCGGGCGGGCTCCGCGGCGGCGCCGCGGGCCGGCCCGCTGATGAAGGAGCTCCGTTGGGTACGTTGCGCTGGCTGACGGCGGGGGAGTCGCACGGCCCCGCACTCGTCGCGACGCTGGAAGGCCTGCCCGCCGGTGTACCGGTCACCACCGCCGTGGTGGCCGACGCGCTGGCGCGCCGCCGGCTCGGCTACGGTCGCGGCGCGCGGATGAAGTTCGAACAGGACGAGGTGACCTTCCTCGGCGGCGTCCGGCACGGCCTGACCATGGGCAGCCCGGTGGCGATCATGGTCGGCAACACCGAGTGGCCCAAGTGGGATCAGGTCATGTCGGCCGACCCGGTCGACCCCGAGGTGCTGGCCGGCCTGGCCCGCAACGAGGCGCTGACCCGCCCTCGGCCCGGCCACGCCGACCTGGCCGGCATGCAGAAGTACTCGATCGACGAGGCCCGGCCGATCCTGGAGCGCGCCAGCGCCCGGGAGACGGCCGCCCGGGTCGCGCTGGGCGCCGTCGCCCGTGCGTACCTGCGCGAGGTGGCCGGGATCGAGATCGTCAGCCACGTGGTCGAGCTGGCCGCCGCCAAGGCCCCGGCCGGCGTGGTTCCGCTGCCCTCGGACGAGGCGAAGCTGGACGCCGACCCGGTGCGCTGCCTGGACGCGGACGCCTCGAAGGCGATGGTCGCCGAGATCGACCAGGCCCACAAGGACGGCGACACCCTCGGCGGTGTGGTCGAGGTGCTGGCGTACGGCGTGCCGGTGGGCCTCGGCTCGCACGTGCACTGGGACCGCCGCCTCGACGCGCGGCTGGCCGCCGCGCTGATGGGCATCCAGGCGATCAAGGGCGTCGAGGTCGGCGACGGCTTCGAGCTGGCCCGGGTGCCGGGCTCGCAGGCGCACGACGAGATCCTCCCGACCCCCGAGGGCGTCAAGCGCGCCACCGGCCGCTCCGGCGGCACCGAGGGCGGCCTGACCACCGGCGAGGTGCTGCGGGTGCGCGCCGCGATGAAGCCGATCGCGACCGTGCCGCGCGCGCTGCAGACCCTGGACGTGCGCACCGGCGAGCCGGCCAAGGCGCACCACCAGCGCTCGGACGTCTGTGCCGTCCCGGCCGCCGGCATCGTCGCCGAGGCGATGGTCGCGCTGGTGCTGGCCGACGCGGTGAGCGAGAAGTTCGGAGGCGACAACGTCTCCGAGACCCGTCGCAACGTGCAGGGCTACCTCGACCACCTGATCATCCGATGACCTCGCCGGTTGTGGTGCTGGTCGGCCCGCCCGGCTGTGGCAAGACCACCGTCGGGCGGGCCCTGGCCGAGCGCCTGGGCGTCGGGTTCCGCGACACCGACGCCGACATCGAGGCCGTGGCGGGCAAGCCGATCCCCGAGATCTTCATCGACGAGGGCGAGCCGCACTTCCGCGCGCTGGAGGCCGAGGCTGTACGGGCCGCCGCCGCCGGGCACGACGGCGTGCTGGCGCTGGGCGGCGGCGCGGTGATGGCCGAGGCCACCCGGGCGCTGCTGCACGAGCTGCCGGTGGTGTTCCTGGAGGTGCCGCTGGCCGACGCGGTCAAGCGGGTCGGCCTGGACGCCCCGCGCCCGCTGCTGGCCGTCAACCCCCGCGCCCGCTGGCGCGAGCTGATGGAGGCCCGCCGCCCCCTCTACCTGGAGGTGGCCACCGCCGTCGTCGACACCGAGGGCCGCACGCCCGAGCAGGTCGCGGACGCCGTACTGGAAGCACTGGAGTTGAAGACCCCCCATGACTGACCCCATCGTCAGGATCCACGTCGGCGGCAGCGCCGGACACGACCCGTACGACGTCCTGATCGGGCACCAGCTGCTCGGTGAGCTGGCGCCGCTGATCGGCGGCCGGGCCAAGCGGGTCGCGATCATCCACCCCGAGGCGCTGGCCGCCACGGCCGACGCGATCCGCGAGGACCTGGCGGGCGAGGGCTACGAGGCGATCGGGCTGCAGGTGCCCAACGCCGAGGAGGCCAAGAGCGCCGAGGTGGCCGCGTACTGCTGGTCGGTGCTCGGGCAGACCGGGTTCACCCGCAGCGACGTGATCGTGGGCCTCGGCGGCGGCGCCACCACCGACCTGGCGGGCTTCGTCGCCGCGACCTGGCTGCGCGGGGTGCGCTGGATCTCCATGCCCACCACGCTGCTGGGCATGGTCGACGCGGCCGTGGGCGGCAAGACCGGCATCAACATCGCCGAGGGCAAGAACATGGTCGGCGCCTTCCACCCGCCGGTGGGCGTGCTGGCCGACCTCGGGACCCTGGAGACCGTGCCGACGCACGACTACGTCTCGGGCCTCGCCGAGGTGATCAAGTGCGGCTTCATCGCCGACCCGGTCATCCTCGACCTGATCGAGTCCGACCCGGAGGGCGCCAGGACGCCGGCCGGGCCGCACACCGTCGAGCTGATCCGCCGCGCGATCCAGGTCAAGGCCGACGTCGTCTCCGGGGACCTCAAGGAGTCCGGCCGCCGCGAGATCCTCAACTACGGCCACACGCTGGGCCACGCCATCGAGCGCAACGAGCGCTACAAGTGGCGGCACGGCGCCGCGATCTCCATCGGCATGGTCTTCGCCGCCGAACTCGGCCGTCTGGCCGGGCGGTTGGACGACGCGACGGCCGACCGGCACCGCAGTGTGCTGGCCTCCGTCGGCCTGCCGCTGACGTACCGGGCGGACGCCTGGCCGAAGCTGCTGGACGCGATGAAGATCGACAAGAAGTCGCGCGGGGACCTCATCCGCTTCATCGTCCTGGACGGCCTCGCCAAGACCTCCGTGCTGGAGGGCCCCGATCCGTCCCTGCTGGTCGCCGCGTACGCGGAGGTGTCGGCGTGACGAGGGTCATGGTGCTCAACGGCCCCAACCTCGGCCGCCTCGGCAGCCGCGAGCCGGACGTCTACGGCGCCACCTCCTACGCCGGGCTGGTCGAGCGCTGCACCGCCCTGGGCAGGGAGTTCGGCTTCGAGGTCGAGGTCCACGAGACCAACTCCGAGCAGCAGATGGTGGAGTGGCTGCACGAGGCGGCGGACGGCAAGGTGCCCGTGGTGATCAACCCGGGCGCGTTCACGCACTATTCGTACGCCATGCGGGACGCCGCCTCGCAGCGCACCGCGCCGCTGATCGAGGTGCACATCTCCAACCCGTACGCCCGGGAGGTGTTCCGGCACACCTCGGTGATCGCCGCAGTCGCCTCCGGGACGATCGCCGGGTTCGGGCTCGGCTCGTACGAACTGGCGCTGCGGGCGCTGGCGGAGCAACTGACCACGCGTTGACGGGGGACAGGGCCTGATCGGCGGCCCGGTGGCGGACTGTGCCCGCCGCCGGGCCGCCGTGTAATGTCCCCGCTGAGAGGTGTCGGGAGGGTGCCGTGACGCAGTACGCCGGAGGTGGGCAGGTCCCGCCGCGTCCCGCCGCTCCGCCGGTTCGGACGGGCGGGGGCGTGGGGGCAGCCGTACCGCCCCCTCCTCCTCCTCCTCCTCCGCCACCGCCGGCCCGTCCGCAGGGGCCCGGCTCCGCTCCGGCTCCCTCCCCGGCTCCCGCTGCCGCCCGGGCCCCTTCCCCGGCGCAGGGGACCGTCCAGTTGCAGGCCGTGTCCGTACCGCCCGGCGGGACCGGGCACTTCGTGCTCCCGGCCGGCACGCCCGTGCAGCTGCCCGCCCATCCGTCGCGCCCGCACGGGCCGGCCGGGCCGATCGCCGTGCTGCTGATCGGGCCCGCCGGGGCCGGCAAGACCACCGTCGCCCGCTACTGGGCGGAGCGCCGGCCGACCCCGACGGCGCACATCAGCCTGGACGACGTCCGCGAGTGGGTGCAGTCCGGCTTCGCCAACCCGCAGGCCGGCTGGAACAACGCCTCCGAGGCGCAGTACCGGCTGGCCCGCCGCACCTGCGGCTTCGCCTGCCGCAACTACCTGGCCAACGGCATCTCCTGCATCATCGACGACGCCGTCTTCCCGGACCGCCCGGCGATCGGCCTCGGCGGCTGGAAGCGGCACATCGGCCCGGGCATGCTCCCGGTGGTGCTGCTGCCGAGCCTGGACTCGGTGCTGCGCCGCAACGCCCGGCGCAGCGGCACCCGGCGCCTCGGGGACGAGGAGGTGGCGCGCATCCACGGGCGGATGGCGGGCTGGTACAACTCGGGGCTGCCGATCATCGACAACTCCTACCTGGACGTGGCCGGGACGGCGGCCGAGCTGGACCGGGTGATCCTGGCCCGGCTGATGGGCATGCCGGTCCGCTGACCCGCCCGTCCGCTGACCCTCCCGTCCTGAGGCGGCCCGGGTTGTCGGTGGCGGCTGGGATGATGGACGCAGTCCGGTCGAACCCGCCGTGGGAGGTCGTGCCCGTGCCCGAAGGCCACATCATCCACCGTCTCGCCGCCGAGAACCTCCGGGCCTTCGGCGGCCGCCCCGTCCGCGCCACCAGCCCGCAGGGCCGCTTCGCCGACGAGGCGAAGGCGATCGACGGCCAACTGTTCACCGACGCCCAGGCGTTCGGCAAGCACCTGTTCCTCGGCTTCGAGGAGGGCGAGTGGGTGCACGTCCACCTCGGACTGTACGGCGGGTTCACCTTCGGCGAGGGCCCGGCGCCCGAGCCGGTGGGGATGATCCGGCTGCGGATGGAGAACGACGAGGGGTACGCGGAGCTGCGCGGCCCCAACACCTGCGCGCTGGTCACCGAGGCGCAGAAGGAGGCCGTGGCCGCCCGGCTCGGGCCGGACCCGCTGCGCGCGGACGCCGACCCGGAGGACGCCTGGCGCCGGATGTCCGCCAGCCGTACGACCGTCGCCGCGCTGCTGATGGACCAGAAGGTGCTGGCCGGGGTGGGCAACGTCTACCGGGCGGAGGTGCTGTTCCGGCTCGGCATCGACCCGCACCGGGCCGGGCGCGAGCTGGAGCGCCGGGAGTGGGACGCGATCTGGGCGGAGCTCGTCGCCCTGATGCGCGAGGGCGTGGGCGCGGGGCGGATCGACACCGTCCGGCCCGAGCACACCCCGGAGGCGATGGGCCGCCCGCCCCGCGTCGACGACCACGGCGGCGAGGTGTACGTGTACCGGCGCGCGGCGATGCCCTGCCTGGTCTGCGGCACGGAGGTGCGGACGGAGGAGCACGCGGCGCGGAACCTGTTCTGGTGCCCGTCCTGCCAGAAGGCCTGAGCGACTGAGGGGCTGAGGCCCTGACGGCTACCCGGCGGCCAGCAGCAGCGTGCCCGCGACGGCCAGGCCCGCGCCGAGCACCTGGACGGGGCGCAGCCGCTCCTTGAACACCGCCCGCGCCAGCAGGGCGGTGACCACGGGGTAGAGCGAGGCGAGGACGGCGGCCTCCGAGGCGGAGCCGAGGTGGGAGGCCAGCGCGTAGGTGGCGTTCCCGGCGACGTCGGCCAGGCCGACGGCGGTGAGCAGCGGCAGCCGGGAGCGCAGCGCGGGCAGCAGGCCCGCGGGGGTGTCGCCGCGGCGCAGGCCGACGGTCAGGGCGGCGCCGCCGACGAGGAGGTTGACCAGCCGCTGGACGCAGAGCACCAGCAGCAGCCCGCCCCCGGCCGAGGCCTGGGCGAGCAGGGCCATGGTGGCGCCGAACCCGAAGGCGGCGGCCAGGCCGAGCAGCAGGGCGGTACGGGCGGCGGGCGGTCCGCCGCGTCGGGGGCCGCCGGCCAGGACGACGCCCGCCACGGCCACGGCGATCCCGGCCACCTGGGCGAGGCCGGGCCGCTCGCCGAGCGCCAGCCCGAGGGCGACGGGCACGGCGACGCCGACGGTGGCCAGCGGGGAGACCACGCCCATCGGGCCGAGGGCGAGGGCCCGGTAGAAGGCGAGCATCGCGAACGGGCCGATGACGCCCGCGGCGACGGCGTACCAGAGCGCGGGGGAGGCGTCGGCCCAGCCGCCGGTGGCGACCAGGGCGAGGAGGAGGACGACGGTGGCCGCGGCCTGGGAGGCGACCACGACGGCGAGGGCGGGCAGCCTGCGGGTGAGGAGGCCGCCGCCGAAGTCGGCGAGGCCGGTGAGCAGGCTGGCGGTGAGGGCGAGCAGGGCGGTCACCGGAGGGCCCCGGGATCTGAGGACAGCATGATGCACTCCGAAGTACAGTCGGATGGACTTGCGGCCGGAACGGCAGCGTAGTGCACTGAACTGAACTTCATCGAACAATATTGTGATCTAAGTGATCCACTGATCTACTGATCCAGTCGGAAGATTGGGAGAACCCCTCGCGTGCCGGACCCCGACCTCGTCTCCCGGGCCCTCGCCCGCAACCTCAAGCGGCTGCGCGCCGAGCGCGGCCACACCCTGGACGCGCTGGCCGCCCGCTCCGGGGTCAGCCGCGGCATGATCGTCCAGATCGAGCAGGGGCGGACCAACCCCAGCGTCGCCACCGTCGTCCGCCTCGGCGACGCGCTCGGCGCCTCGATCGCCACCCTGCTCGACTACGAGGAGGGCCCGGACGTGCGGATCGTGCCCGGCGAGCAGGCCGTCCCGCTGTGGACGGGGCCCTCCGGCGGCACCGGCACCCTGCTGCACGGGATCGAGGCGCCCGGGCCGCTGGAGCTGTGGGACTGGCGGATGGAGCCGGGCGAGGAGTACTCCTCGGAGCCGCACCCGGCCGGGACGGTGGAGATCGTCCGGATCGACGAGGGTGAGCTGACGCTGCTGCACGACGGCCAGGAGCACCGGGTGCCCGCCGGGAGCGCGGCCTCCTTCGACGCCGCGTACGAGCACGCCTACCGCAACGCGGGGGAGTCGGTGCTGCGGTTCACGATGGTGGTCTCGGTGCCGCCGCCGCGCTGAGTTCCGACGCGGGCCGAACGGCGCCTCCCCCTGCCCGGGGGAGGCGCCGTTCGGCTTGTCGGGTCGGCGCTCCGTCGGGTCAGCGCTCCTCGCGGAAGTCGACGTGGCGGCCCAGCGCCGGGTCGTACTTGCGCAGGACCATGCGGTCCGGGTCGTTGCGGCGGTTCTTGCGGGTCACGTACGTGTACCCGGTGCCGGCGGTGGAGCGGAGCTTGATGACGGGGCGCAGTTCACTGCGGGCCACGGGGTGCCTCCTGGGGCCTTCGGGGTGATGGGGTGGAACCGTACACCGAAATGGAAGTCATTTTCATCTGGTGTAACGTGACCACCGTTCCGCCCATTCCCGGACGCCAGGGAGCACCCATGTCCGCCCACTGCCAACTCACCGGCCGTCAGCCCGGTTTCGGCAACGCGATCTCGCACTCGCACCGCCGCACCCCGCGCCGCTTCGACCCGAACATCCAGCGCAAGCGCTACTGGCTGCCCAGCGAGGGCCGGTACGTCCGGCTGGTGCTCAGCACCAAGGGCATCCGCACCGTCGACGCGATCGGCGTCGAGGCCGCCGTCGCCCGCATCCGGGCCCGAGGGGGGACGGTCTGATGGCCAAGCGCAGCAAGATCGCGAAGAACGAGCAGCGGCGCGCCGTCGTCGCCCGCTACGCCGAGCGCCGCGCCGAGCTCAAGCGGATCATCACCCACCCCGGCACGGCGCCCGACGAACGCACCGCCGCCCAGGCCGAACTGGCCCGCCAGCCGCGCGACGCCAGCGCCACCCGGGTCCGCAACCGCGACGCCGTCGACGGGCGCCCGCGCGGCTACCTGCGCGCCTTCGGCCTCTCCCGCATCAACCTGCGCGGGCACGCCCACGCCGGCCACCTGCCCGGCGTGCGCAAGGCGAGCTGGTGAGCGCGGTGGAGGTCGTCAAGCTGCCCGTGGTCGTCGTGACCGGCCTGCACGCGGACGAACGGCGCGCCGCCGTCCGGGAGTTGGCGGAGACCGCGGTGGACGCGGTGGTCCTGCGGCACGACTTGCGGGAGGCCTCGCGCGGCCTCGTCCACCGCGAACTGCGCGACGCCCGGGGCGCGTTCGACCGGGCGGAGGTGCCGCTGCTCAACGACTGCCCCTGCTGCGCCCTGCGCGAGGACCTGCTGCCCCGGCTGCTGGAGATCGCCGACGAGGGCCGGTACGGGCTCGCGATCGTCGAACTCTGGGGCGGCAGCGACCCGCACCCCGCCGTCGAGGTGATCGCCGGGGGAGAGGTCGACGGGCGCTGCGCGGCGGGGGCGCTGGAGATCGCGGGCGTGGTCGCGGCCGTCGACCCGGACCGGCTGATCGGCGAACTCTCCGTCCCCGACGACCTGGTGGAGCACGGCGAGCACACCGCGCGGCGGGACGAGCGCACCCGTGCGGAGGCGCTCGCCCACCAGATCGAGTACGCCACCACCCTGGCCGTGCCGCGCGCCGCGGCGCACGCGCCGGGGCTCGCGCTGCTGCGGCAGCTCCACGCCACCGCGCGCGCCGTGCGACTCGGCACGGGCGCGCTCACCCGGGCCGCGCTCGGGGGCTTCGACGTCCCCGCCGCGCGCGACCGAGTCAACCCGGCGCTGGCGCTGCTCCCCCAGGAGGGGGACGAGTGCGGGGTGGCCACGCTCGTGTGGGAGCGGCGCCGGCCGCTGCATCCGGAGCGGCTGCACCGGGCGCTCGACCTGCTCGTTCCCGCCGCGCAGCGCAGCCGGGGGCGGTTCTGGCTCGCCAACCGACCGGAACTGATGCTCGCCTGGGACGCGGCGGGGGCGAACCTCGCCGTCGAGGAGTGCGGGCCCTGGCTCACCGCCCTGCCCGACGCCGCCTGGGAGTTCTACCCGCCCGCGCGGCGAGCGGCGGCCGCCCTCGACTGGCACCCGGTGCACGGCGACCGGGTGCAGCAGCTCAGCTTCACGGCGGAGGGGCTGGACGTGGACGGGATCACCGACCTGCTCGACTCCTGCCTCCTCACCGACGCCGAACTCGCCGCCGGCGAACCCGGCTGGAAGGCACTGCCCGACGCCTTCGAGGACCTCCTCGAACCCATCGCCTGAAGGAGTGACCGATGCGCCAGCGAACCGCGCCGGCCAAGACCCGTCCCAACCCGCTGATCGCGGCCGGGATCGAGTACGTCGACTACAAGGACACCGACCTGCTGCGGCGTTTCGTCTCCGACCGGGGCAAGATACGCAGCCGCCGCGTCACCCGCCTCACCGTCCAGCAGCAGCGGGCCGTGGCCCGGGCGATCAAGAACGCCCGCGAGATGGCCCTCCTCCCGTACGCCTCCACCGCCACCCGCTAGGAGCCCCCGATGGCAGTCCCCAAGCGCAGGACCTCCCGCAGCAACACCCGCCACCGCCGCGCCCAGTGGAAGGCGACCGCCCCGAAGCTCGTGCCGATCACGCTGAACGGCCGCGAGATGCTCGTCCCGCAGAACCTGGTGCCCGCCTACCGGCGGGGGCTGCTGGAGGAGTAGACGCAGCCGGGCGGGGCCGGGTGCCGTCGTGGGGGCGGCGTCCGACGGGGCGGGCCGGGCGTGGGGCTCGGGCCGTGCCGCTGGGGCCCGCAGGGCGGCAGGCGACCTCGTGTTCGCCGGGTGCCGCCGTGGGGGCGGCGCTCGGCGGGCGGGGTGGGGCGGGGGTCCGTAGGCTCGGGGCATGGTGGATGCGTACGCGGCTCGGCGGGAGCGGGTGAGGGAGCACTGCGGTGCGTCGGGGGTCGAGGCGGCGCTGGTGACGCGGGCGGCGAACGTGCGGTACCTGACGGGCTGCGCGCCGTGCGGGGCGACGCTGCTGCTGACCAGGGAGCAGGTGCTGCTGACCCTGCCCGACGACCTGCCTCCGGACGACGCGGGGGAGCACCTGATCGCCCCCGACGTCACGCAGGTGCCCGTGTCGGCCGGGGCGGACACGGCGCTGGTCGCCGCGACGGAGGCCGCCCGGCTGGGCGTGGCGGGCCTGGCGGTGGAGGAGCACGACCTGACCGTCAGCCGCCACCGCGCGGTGTCCGCGCTGGCCGAGGGCATCCGGCTGGCCGACCTCGGGCAGGCCGTCGAGCGGCTGCGGGTGGTCAAGGACGAGCACGAGATCGCCGATCTGCGCATCGCCGCCGAGATCGCCGACCAGGCCCTCGGTGAGCTGCTGGAGTCGATCCTGGTCGGCCGCACCGAACGGCACCTGGCGATGGAGCTGGAGCGCCGGATGATCGACCACGGCGCCGACCGCGCCGCCTTCCCGGTGTCGGTCGGCACCGGCAGCCACTCCGGCCAGAGCGCCCACCAGCCGACCGACCGCCGGGTGGAGGAGGGCGACTTCCTCACCGTGGTGCTCGGCGCCCGGTACCGCGGCTACGGGGTCTCCACCGCCCGGACCTTCGTGATCGGCGCCACCCCCGCGCCCTGGCAGGTCGAGCTGCACCGCCTGGTCTTCCGCGCCCAGCGGGCCGGGCGGGAGGCCCTGGAGCCGGGCGTGGAGCAGTGCGTGCCCGACCGGGCCGCGCGTCAGGTGCTGGAGGCGGCCGGGTACCCGGAGGCGTCCCCGCACCCGATCGGGCACGGCATCGGGCTGGAGATCCGGGAGGCCCCGCGCCTGGGCCCGGCGGACATGGGTAAACTGGACAGCCGCGTGCCGGTCACCGTCGGTCCGGGAGTCCACCTCCCGGGCAGGGGCGGGGTCCGGATCGAGGACACGCTCGTCGTACGCCCCCTCGAAGAGGGCGGGCCCGAGCTGCTCACCATCACCACCAAGGAGCTCCTCGCCCTGTGAAGGCAGGACGCAAGCCTTGGTTCCTTGACAGCTATATCCAGGAGTTAGTGCGCCCGTGGCTTCCACGAACGATCTCAAGAACGGCATGGTCCTCAAGCTGGAGGGCGGCAAGCTCTGGTCCGTCGTCGAGTTCCAGCACGTCAAGCCCGGCAAGGGCCCGGCCTTCGTGCGGACGAAGCTCAAGGAGGTCCTGACGGGCAAGGTCGTCGACAAGACCTTCAACGCCGGCACCAAGGTCGAGACCGCCAACGTCGACAAGCGCGGCATGCAGTTCTCGTACAAGGACGGCGAGAACTTCGTGTTCATGGACATGGACACCTACGACCAGATCACGGTCGAGCCGTCCGTGGTCGGCGACGCCGCCAACTACCTGCTCGAGGGCTTCGAGGCCCTGGTCGCCACGAACGACGGCGCCGTCCTCTACATCGAGCTCCCGACCTCGGTCGAGCTCGTGATCTCCCACACCGAGCCGGGCGTCCAGGGCGACCGCTCCACCGGTGGCACCAAGCCGGCCACCCTGGAGACCGGTGCCGAGATCGCCGTGCCGCTCTTCGTCGTCACCGGCGAGAAGGTCAAGGTCGACACCCGCGACGGCAGCTACCTCGGCCGGGTGAAGTAAGTCCGTGTCGGCCGCACGTAGCAAGGCCCGCACTCGGGCCTTCCAGATCCTCTTCGAGGCCGACCACCGCGGGGTCGACCCGCAGCAGGTCCTCGCCGACTGGGTGGCCCGCGCGCGCGAGCCCAAGCCCGACGAGGGCACCCCGCAGGTCGCCGAGTACACGATGGAGCTCATCGAGGGGTACGTCCAGCACGCCCGCCGGATCGACGACCTGATCGAGCAGTACGCGGTGGGCTGGGAGCTCGACCGCATGCCGATCGTCGACCGGAACGTGCTGCGCCTCGGTGCCTACGAGCTGATCTGGGAGGACGGCGTCCCGGACGCGGTCGTCCTGGACGAGTCCGTCGAGATCGCGAAGGAGTTCTCCACGGACGACTCCCCGGCGTTCGTCAACGGCATGCTCGCCCGCTTCCTGGAGCTCAAGCCGAGCATCCGCCGGTAAAGCAGCGCGAACGGTCACGGCCGCCGGTCCGGATTCCTCCGGCCCGGCGGCCGTTCCGCGTTTCACCCGGGCGGCGTATGGTGGAGCCCTACTCGCCGGTAACTTGGCGACCGGAACGACCCGTGCGAAGGGCAGGCCACCTCCCATGACCACCGCGACCCGCAGCGAGTTCGACCAGGGCATCGCCCTGACCAGACACCCCGAGGAGCCCGGCCGCTACGACGGCGAGCTGGGCGAGGGCTGGCAGATCGGCGGCGGCGTCAACGGGGGGCTGCTGCTCGCCGTGGCCGGGCACGCCCTCTCGCTGGAACACGGGGAGCACCCGGACCCGGTCTCGATCAGCGGCTACTACCTGTCCGCCTCCACCCCCGGCCCGGCCACCGTCCGCACCGAGGTGCTGCGCAGCGGCCGCGGGCTCTCCACCGGCACCGCCTCGCTCAGCCAGGACGGCGTCGAACGCCTGCGCGTGATCGCCAGCCACGGGGACCTCGGCTCCCTCCAGGGCGAGGTGCGCACCACCGCCACCCCGCCGCAGCTGCCGCCGCCGGACAAGTGCATCGGCATCGAGCACGCGCCCCGGCAGCTGGTCGAGCAGGCCGCCCTGCTGGAGCGCTTCGATCTGCGGCTGGACCCGGCCACCGTCGGCTGGGCGCTCGGGCAGCCCTCGGGCGAGGGGCGCATCCAGGGCTGGTTCCGCCTGGCCGACGGCCGCGAGCCGGACCCGCTGCTGCTCCTGCTGGTCGCCGACGCCCTGCCGCCGGTCACCTTCGACCTCGGCATGCCCGGCTGGGCCCCGACCGTCGAGCTGACCGTCCACCTGCGGGCCAGGCCCGTGCCGGGCTGGCTGCGGGTCGTCCACGCCACCCGGAACCTGGCCGGCGGGTACTTCGAGGAGGACGCCGAGGTCTGGGACGAGGCGGGCCGCCTGGTCGCGCAGTCCCGTCAGCTGGCCCGGGTGCCGCGGGCCTCCTGAGGCTTACGGGCCCGGGAAAATCCGACTCACGTTCGGTTACATTCCTGTGACACGCCGTACGTGTGCGGCGCGCGGGGGCGGGGCAGGAAGGCGGTCAGCGGCGAGCCAGCCGCGGACCGTCACCCGCCGACGCCAGGAGCCACCGATGAGCAGCCACCAGGGCCGCGCCCGCCGTAACCCCGACCGCGCCGGTGGCGGCCCCCGACCCGTCGCCCGGGCGCCGCACCGGCGGCCGCGTACGGAGGGGGCGGACCAGGCGTTCGTCATCGGGGTGCTCACCAACGCCGCCGACTTCGCGCGGGCCCGGGAGTGGGGCGTCACCGACGCCCCCGACTTCGACCGCTACCTGGCCGAGACCGCCGAGCTGCTCGGCGACGCGCTGGAGCGCTTCGACACCGTCCGCGCCCGGATGTTCCACCCGCAGGACTTCGCCGAGTTCTGCCTGCTGCACGGGCTGGACCCGGCCGAGCCGACCGCCCGCGACCGCTACCTCGTCAACCCGCCGCTGCGCACCCAACTGCTCGCCTACCAGGGCGAGGAGCTGGCCGGGGACTTCCTGCCCCGCCTCGTCCGCGCCCGGGACAACGGGCTGACGCTCTGCCACGCGGACCTGCTGCTGGACGGCGCCCTGTACGGCGGCGCGGCCGAGCCCGACGAGGACCACGCCCGCTGGGTGCGGGCCGCCTACCAGCGCGGCGGCGAGGTGTTCCGCCGGATGCTCGTCGGCGCGGGCGCCGGGGTGTACGAGCTGCGCCTGCGGGTGGACGCTCCGGGCGGCGGCCTGACGGCCTCGGCCCGGGTCCTCCAGTGGGAGGACGGCGTGGTGCGGATCAACGACGAGGACATGGAGCTGGTCTGCGCGGTGCTCTGCGCCGGGCTGGCGCTGGAGCTGCCGGGCGTCGCCGTGCTGCACGGCTCCCAGGGTTCGGCGGCGACCTGCGGCGAGTACCTGCCGGCGGCCTGGGCCTGGTCCAGCGGCGGGCCCGACTGGGCGCCCGCGGACCGTCCGGTGCGGCTGGACGGCGTGGCCGCCAAGCCCGGCTACAGCCTGGGGACGGTCTGCTGAACGCCCGCGAGGTGGCGCGCGAACGCCACGGCGCGGCGCCCCGGTCCCGGGGGCCGCGCTGTGACGTTTCTGCTTGCCGTCGCTGTGGTCCTCGCGACGGTAGCCGGTGAGGCGAGCGTCAGCTCGCCTCCTCCTCGCGCACCGCGCGGCGCGCGTCGGGGTTCAGCACGCCCCAGGAGATCAGCTGCTCGGTGAGGATCGACGGCGACTGGTCGTAGATCACGGCCAGGGTGCGCAGGTCGTCCTGGCGGATCGAGAGCACCTTGCCGTTGTAGTCGCCGCGCTGGCTCTGGATGGTCGCAGCGTAGCGCTGCAGCGGACCGGCCTTCTCGGACGGCACCTGGGTCAGTCTCTCCAGGTCGAGGACGAGGCGCGGCGGCGGCTCGGCCGCGCCGCCGGGGGTGCCGCCGGGCAGCAGCTCCTGCACCGGGACGCCGTAGAACTCCGCCAGTTCGGCCAGCCGCTGTACGGTGACCGCACGGTCGCCGCGCTCGTACGAGCCGACGACGACTGCCTTCCAGCGCCCTTGGGACTTCTCCTCGACACCGTGCAGGGAGAGCCCCTGCTGAGTGCGGATCGCTCGGAGCTTGCCTCCGAGCTGCTTCGCGTAGTCGCTGGACATTGATCTCCCCGGACGAGATTGCTTCGCGTTCAGTGGTGGGTCACGGGCGATTGCCGACGCGTTACCGGTGGGTTCGACGTCCGTCTCGTAACTCACTGTGAGGTTACGTAGAGTAAGGTAGTTGCGTCAAGCCGAATGGGGCAGTCGTGCGAATGGCCCGCATCGTCGGTGCATCGACGGCGTTAACCCGGTGAAGCGGAATGATGGAGGTCCGTTTGCCGTTCGGGGCGCTGATAGGATGACCCGAAGCCCACGCCGGTTCGGCGGGGCCATCCCAGACATCCTTTAAGGCCCGTCCAGTGAGGCGGGGAAGGAGGTCCGCTTCGGCATGACCGCACACCAGGATTCGACTCCGAGGCCGCCGCACCAGGTGCTGGACGGTTCGGACATCGCCCGGGTCATCACCCGGATAGCGCACGAGATCGTCGAGCGCGCCAAGGGCGCGGAGGACGTCGTGCTGCTCGGCATCCACACCAGGGGCGTCCACCTGGCCCGCCGCCTGCACGACAGGCTGGCGCAGATCACCGGCCGCGAGATCCCGCTCGGGACCCTGGACATCACCATGTACCGGGACGACCTGCGGCTCAAGCCCGCCCGCGCCCTGGAGCACACCGAGATCCCGCCCGGCGGCATCGACGGCAGGCTCGTCATCCTCGTCGACGACGTGCTCTTCTCCGGCCGCACCATCCGCGCCGCCCTCGACGCGCTCGGCGACATCGGCCGCCCGCGCGCCGTCCAGCTGGCCGTCCTCGTCGACCGGGGCCACCGCGAACTCCCGATCCGGGCCGACTACGTGGGCAAGAACCTCCCCACCTCGCTGCGCGAGGCCGTGCAGGTGCGCCTCGAGGACGCCGACGGCGTCGACGCCGTGCTCGTCGGGGACCGCGACTTCGCCTCCCGCAGCTCCCAGGCCCTGGCCACCGAACCGCACCTTCCGGAGTAAACCCGCGTGAAGCGCCACCTCGTCTCCACCGCAGACCTCTCCCGTGACGACGCGCTGCTGATCCTGGACACCGCCGAGGAGCTGGCCCAGCTCTCCGGTCGGGCCGTCAAGAAGCTGCCCACGCTGCGCGGCCGCACCGTCGTCAACCTCTTCTTCGAGGACTCCACCCGCACCAAGACCTCCTTCGAGGTCGCCGAGAAGCGGCTCTCCGCCGACGTCATCAACTTCTCGGCCAAGGGCTCCTCCGTGTCCAAGGGCGAGAGCCTCAAGGACACCGCCCTGACCCTCCAGGCGATGGGCGCCGACGCCGTCGTCATCCGGCACCACGCCTCGGGCGCGCCGGCCCGGCTGGCGCAGTCCGACTGGCTGCACGGCAGTGTGATCAACGCCGGTGACGGCACCCACGAGCACCCCACCCAGGCGCTGCTCGACGCCTTCACCATGCGCCGCCACCTCAACGCGGGCCTGGGCAACGACCTGGCCGGGCGGCGGGTGACGATCGTCGGCGACGTGCTGCACAGCCGCGTCGCCCGCTCGAACGTGCACCTGCTGACCACCCTCGGCGCGCAGGTCACCTTCGTCGCCCCGCCGACCCTGCTGCCCATCGGCATCGCGAACTGGCCCTGCGAGGTCAGCTACGACCTCGACGCCGTCCTCCCGAAGACCGACGCGCTGATGATGCTGCGGGTCCAGCGCGAGCGGATGAACGCCGCGTTCTTCCCGACCGAGCGCGAGTACAGCCGCCGCTACGGGATGAACGGCATCCGGATGGCGCAGCTGCCCGAGCACGCCATCGTGATGCACCCCGGCCCGATGGTCCGCGGCATGGAGATCACCGCCGAGGTCGCCGACTCGCCGCGCTGCACCGCGGTCGAGCAGGTCGCCAACGGCGTCTCCGTCCGGATGGCCGTCCTCTACCTGCTGCTCGGCGGAGCCACCCTCGCCGACGCGCCCGCCGCCCCCCGCACCGACTCCGTGGAGACCGCCCAGTGACCAGCTACCTGATCCGCAACGCCAAGATCCTGGGCGGCGCCCCGCAGGACCTCCACCTCGTCGACGGCGTCATCGCGGCGATCGGCACCGGCCTGGCCGTCGATGCGGACGTCGAGATCGACGCCACCGGCCTGATCGCCCTGCCCGGCCTCGTCGACCTGCACACCCACCTGCGCGAGCCCGGCCGCGAGGACGCCGAGACCGTCCTCACCGGCACCCAGGCCGCCGCGATGGGCGGCTTCACCGCCGTCCACGCCATGGCCAACACCACCCCGGTCGCCGACAGCGCCGGCGTCGTCGAGCAGGTCTGGCGCCTCGGCCAGGAGGCCGGCTACTGCGACGTGCAGCCCGTCGGCGCCGTCACCGTGGGCCTGGAGGGCAAGAAGCTCGCCGAGCTGGGCGCGATGCACGAGTCCGCCGCGGGCGTCCGGGTCTTCTCCGACGACGGCAAGTGCGTGGACGACGCGGTGCTGATGCGCCGCGCCCTGGAGTACGTCAAGGCCTTCGACGGCGTCGTGGCCCAGCACGCCCAGGAGCCGCGGCTGACCGAGGGCGCCCAGATGAACGAGGGCCAGGTCTCCGGCGAGCTCGGGCTCGGCGGCTGGCCGGCCGTCGCCGAGGAGTCGATCATCGCCCGCGACGTGCTGCTCGCCTCGCACGTCGGCTCCCGGCTGCACGTCTGCCACCTCTCCACGGCCGGCTCCGTCGAGATCGTCCGCTGGGCCAAGTCCAAGGGCTGGGACGTCACCGCCGAGGTCACCCCGCACCACCTGCTGCTGACCGACGAGATGGTCCGCAGCTACGACCCGGTCTACAAGGTGAACCCGCCGCTGCGCACCGCCGAGGACGTCCAGGCGCTGCGCAAGGCGCTGGCGGACGGCACCATCGACGCCGTCGCCACCGACCACGCGCCGCACCCGGACGAGGACAAGGACTGCGAGTGGGCCGTGGCCGCGATGGGCATGGTCGGCCTGGAGACCGCGCTGTCGGTCGTGCAGCAGACCATGGTGGACACCGGCCTGCTGAACTGGGAGGGCGTCGCGGACCGCATGTCGCACCGCCCCGCGCGGATCGGCCGTCTCACCGGGCAGGGCCGCCCCATCTCGGTCGGTGAGCCCGCCAACCTGGTGCTGTTCGATCCCGCGTACCGTGGGGCCGTGAACCCGGACACCTTCGCCACCCGTAGCCGCAACACCCCCTACAAGGGCCTCGACCTGCCCGGACGGGTGCACGCCACCTTCCTGCGCGGGCGCGCCACCGTCCTCGCGGGCGAGCTCGCCGAGCAGGGCGGTCAGGCGTGATGGTGCAGCACCTGGCCAAGGAGCAGGCGAAGGTCACCGACTGGCCCGGGTACATCGGCTGGACCGTGGGCCTGCTGATCATCATCGGCCTGGTCTACTGGCTGATGCGCCAGGGCTGGAACTGGCGGCGCACCCTGCAGTCCGGGATGCCGCCGCTGCCCGCCGTGCCGGAGCGCGCCGGGCGCACCATCCTGGAGACCAGCGGCCGCTACCACGGCACCACCACCGCCGGGGACTGGCTGGACCGGGTCGTCGCGCACGGCCTCGGCACCCGCAGCCGGGCCGACCTCACCCTCGGGGAGGACGGCCTGCTGGTGCGCCGCCCCGGTGACGTCGACCTGTGGATCCCGGCGGAGAACCTGACCGGTGCCCGCACCGACTCGGGGATCGCCGGCAAGGTCGTCCCGTCCGGACTGCTCGTCGTGACCTGGACGCACGAGGGCACGGCGCTGGACTCCGGCTTCCGGGCCGACCACCCCGACGAGCACGCCGCCTGGGTCGAGGCGATCGCGCAACTCGCAACACGTACGAAGACGAAGACGGAAGAGGCCACTCGATGACCGCACCTGCCCCCACCACGCAGCACCAAGGGCGGGAGCGCACGCCTGTGAATCGTCCCAGCGCTGTGCTCGTCCTGGAGGACGGCCGGACCTTCCGCGGCGAGGCCTACGGCGCGATCGGCGAGACCTTCGGCGAGGCGGTCTTCAACACCGGCATGTCCGGCTACCAGGAGACCCTCACCGACCCCTCGTACCACCGCCAGGTGGTCGCGATGACGGCCCCGCAGATCGGCAACACCGGCTGGAACGACGAGGACGACGAGTCCAAGCAGATCTGGGTCGCCGGGTTCATCGTGCGCGACCCCTCCCGGGTCGCCTCCAACTGGCGCTCGCGCCGCTCGCTGGACGAGGAGCTCGTCCGCCAGGGCGTCGTCGGCATCAGCGGCATCGACACCCGCGCCCTGACCCGCCACCTGCGCGAGCGCGGCGCGATGCGCTGCGGCATCTTCTCCGGCGAGTCGCTGGCCGAGCCGGCCGAGCTGCTCGCCCGGGTGCAGCAGGCGCCCGAGATGAAGGGCGCCGACCTGTGCGCCGAGGTGGCCACCACCGAGGCGTACGTCGTCCCGGCCGTCGGTGAGAAGAAGTTCACCGTCGCCGCCCTGGACCTCGGCATCAAGGCGATGACCCCGCAGCGGATGGCCGAGCGCGGCATCGAGGTGCACGTGCTCCCCGCCAACTCCAGCCTGGAGGAGGTCTACGCCGTCAACCCAGACGGCGTCTTCTTCTCCAACGGCCCGGGCGACCCCGCCACCGCCGACCACCAGGTCGCCCTCGCGCAGGGCGTGCTGGAGCGGAAGACCCCGTTCTTCGGGATCTGCTTCGGCAACCAGATCCTCGGCCGCGCGCTGGGCTTCGGCACGTACAAGCTCAAGTACGGCCACCGCGGCATCAACCAGCCGGTGCAGGACCGCACCACCGGCAAGGTCGAGGTGACCGCCCACAACCACGGCTTCGCCGTGAACGCCCCGCTGGACAAGGTGAGCGACACCCCGTACGGGCGCGTCGAGGTCTCCCACGTCTGTCTCAACGACGACGTGGTCGAGGGCCTGCAGGCGCTCGACGTCCCCGCGTTCAGCGTGCAGTACCACCCCGAAGCGGCGGCCGGCCCGCACGACGCCGCCTACCTGTTCGACCGCTTCGTGAAGCTCATGGAGGGCCAGCGTGCCTAAGCGCACTGACATCAAGTCCGTCCTGGTGATCGGGTCCGGCCCGATCGTGATCGGCCAGGCCGCCGAGTTCGACTACTCGGGTACGCAGGCCTGCCGCGTCCTCAAGGCCGAGGGCCTGCGCGTCATCCTGGTGAACTCCAACCCGGCGACGATCATGACCGACCCGGAGATCGCCGACGCCACGTACGTCGAGCCGATCACCCCCGAGTTCGTCGAGAAGATCATCGCCAAGGAGCGCCCCGACGCGCTGCTGCCGACCCTGGGCGGCCAGACCGCGCTCAACACCGCGATCTCGCTGCACGCCGCCGGCACGCTGGAGAAGTACGGCGTCGAGCTGATCGGCGCCGACGTCGTGGCGATCAACAAGGGCGAGGACCGCGAGCTGTTCAAGGGCGTCGTCGAGGCCGTCAACGCCAAGATCGGCTACGGCGAGTCCGCCCGCTCCGTCATCTGCCACACCATGGACGAGGTCCTGGCGGGCGTGGACACCCTCGGCGGCTACCCCGTCGTCGTGCGCCCCTCCTTCACCATGGGCGGCGCCGGCTCCGGCTTCGCCCACCATGAGGAGGACCTGCGCCGCATCGCCGGCCAGGGCCTGGCCCTCTCGCCGACCACCGAGGTGCTCCTGGAGGAGTCCATCCTCGGCTGGAAGGAGTACGAGCTGGAGCTGATGCGCGACAGGAACGACAACGTCGTGGTCGTCTGCTCCATCGAGAACTTCGACCCGATGGGCGTCCACACCGGTGACTCGATCACCGTCGCCCCGGCGATGACCCTCACCGACCGCGAGTACCAGATCCTGCGCGACATCGGCATCGCCGTGATCCGCGAGGTCGGCGTCGACACCGGCGGCTGCAACATCCAGTTCGCGGTCAACCCCGAGGACGGCCGGGTCATCGTCATCGAGATGAACCCGCGCGTCTCCCGCTCCTCGGCGCTCGCCTCCAAGGCCACCGGCTTCCCGATCGCCAAGATCGCCGCCAAGCTGGCCATCGGCTACACGCTGGACGAGGTCCCCAACGACATCACCGAGCAGACGCCGGCGTCGTTCGAGCCGACCCTCGACTACGTCGTGGTCAAGGTGCCCCGCTTCGCGTTCGAGAAGTTCCCGAGCGCCGACGCCTCGCTGACCACCACCATGAAGTCCGTCGGCGAGGCCATGGCCATGGGCCGCAACTTCCCCGAGGCGCTCCAGAAGGCGCTGCGCTCGCTGGAGAAGAAGGGCTCGCAGTTCACCTGGACCGGCCCGGTGGGCGACAAGGCGGAGCTGCTGGCCAAGGCGGTCGTGCCGACCGACGGCCGGATCAACACCGTCATGGACGCGATCCGGGCCGGCGCCACGGCCGAGGAGGTCTTCGCGTACACGAAGATCGACCCGTGGTTCGTCGACCAGCTCTTCCTGATCGACGAGATCGCCCGCGAGCTGGCCGAGGCCGAGGAGCTCCGCCCCGAGCTGCTGCGCCACGCCAAGCGGCACGGCTTCTCGGACCAGCAGGTCGGCGAGATCCGCGGCCTCAAGCCGGACGTCGTCCGCGAGGTGCGCCACGCCCTCGGCATCCGCCCGGTGTTCAAGACCGTCGACACCTGCGCCGCCGAGTTCGCCGCCAAGACCCCGTACTTCTACTCGTCCTACGACGAGGAGAACGAGGTCGCCCCGCGCACCAAGCCCGCCGTGATCATCCTCGGCTCGGGCCCCAACCGCATCGGCCAGGGCATCGAGTTCGACTACTCCTGCGTCCACGCCTCCTTCGCGCTGGCCGAGGCCGGGTACGAGACCGTGATGGTCAACTGCAACCCGGAGACCGTCTCCACCGACTACGACACCTCCGACCGGCTCTACTTCGAGCCGCTCACCCTGGAGGACGTCCTGGAGATCGTCCACGCCGAGCAGCAGGCCGGCCCGCTGGCGGGCGTCATCGTCCAGCTCGGCGGCCAGACCCCGCTGGGCCTGGCCCAGGCGCTCAAGGACAACGGCGTGCCGGTGGTCGGCACCCAGCCCGAGGCCATCGACCTGGCCGAGGAGCGCGGCGCCTTCGGCCGCGTGCTGCGCGACGCGGGCCTGCCGGCCCCCAAGCACGGCACCGCCTTCTCCTTCGCCGAGGCCAAGGCCATCGCGGACGAGATCGGCTACCCGGTGCTCGCCCGCCCGTCGTACGTCCTCGGCGGCCGCGGCATGGAGATCGTCTACGACGAGGCGTCGCTGGCCTCGTACCTGGAGCGCCACGCCGGCCTGATCTCCGAGCACCCGGTGCTCATCGACCGCTTCCTCGACGACGCGGTGGAGATCGACGTCGACGCGCTCTACGACGGCACCGAGCTCTACCTCGGCGGCGTCATGGAGCACATCGAGGAGGCCGGCATCCACTCCGGCGACTCCGCCTGCGCCCTGCCCCCGATCACCCTCGGCGGCCACGACATCAAGCGCCTGCGGACCTCCACCGAGGCCATCGCGCGCGGCGTCGGCGTCCGCGGCCTGATCAACATCCAGTTCGCCCTGGCCGGGGACATCCTCTACGTCCTGGAGGCCAACCCGCGCGCCTCCCGGACCGTCCCCTTCACCTCCAAGGCGACCGCCGTGCCGCTGGCCAAGGCCGCCGCCCGGATCTCGCTCGGCGCCACCATCGCCGAGCTGCGCGCCGAGGGCCTGCTCCCGGCCGAGGGCGACGGCGGCACCCTGCCCGCCGACTGCCCGATCGCCGTCAAGGAGGCCGTGATGCCGTGGAGCCGCTTCCGCGACATCCACGGGCGCGGCGTGGACACGGTGCTCGGCCCGGAGATGCGCTCGACCGGTGAGGTCATGGGCATCGACAAGGTCTTCGGCACCGCCTACGCCAAGGCGCAGTCCGGCGCGTACGGCGCTCTGCCGACCAAGGGCAAGGTGTTCGTCTCCGTCGCCAACCGCGACAAGCGCAACCTGGTCTTCCCGGCCCGCGCGCTCGTCGGCCTCGGCTTCGAGGTGCTCGCCACCGCCGGCACCGCCGAGGTGCTCCAGCGCGGCGGCATCCCGTCCACGCTGGTGCGCAAGCACAGCGAGGGCGAGGGCCCGAACGGCGAGAAGACCATCGTCCAGCTGATCCACGACGGTGAGGTCGACCTCATCATCAACACCCCGTACGGCACGGGCGGCCGCCTCGACGGCTACGAGATCCGCACCGCGGCCGTCTCGCGCGGGGTGCCCTGCCTGACCACCGTCCAGGCGATGGGCGCGGCCGTCCAGGGCATGGACGCGCAGCTGCGCGACGAGGTCGGGGTCATGTCGCTCCAGGAGCACGCCGAGATGATCAACGCCGGTCGCAAGTAGCTCCACCGTGGTGGGGGGCACCGGAGCTTTTGGGTGCCCCCCACTTCCATGCCCACGTTCACTTCTCGCCGCGGGAGTTGACCCCCTTGTACAAGCTTCTGTTCAACCTGGTGTTCAAGAGGATGGACCCGGAGAAGGCGCACCACATGGCCTTCTTCTGGATCCGCCTCGCCGACTCGGTGCCCGGACTGCGCACCCTGGTGCGGCTGGTGCTCGCCCCGAGGGACCCGGCGCTGCGCACCGAGGCCCTCGGGCTGGACCTGCCCGGCCCGTTCGGGCTCGGGGCCGGCTTCGACAAGAACGGCATCGGCATCGACGGCCTGTCGATGCTCGGCTTCGACTACGTCGAGATCGGCACGATCACCGGCGAGCCCCAGCCGGGCAACCCGGCGCCGCGGATGTTCCGCCTGGTCGAGGACCGCGCGCTGATCAACCGGATGGGCTTCAACAACCAGGGCTCGGCGCGCGTCGCGGCCCGGCTGGCGGCCCGCCCGCACACCACCTCCACCCCGGTGATCGGCGTCAACATCGGCAAGACCAAGGTGGTCGAGGAGGCCGACGCCGTCTCCGACTACGTGAAGTCCACCGAGCGGCTGGCGAAGTACGCCGACTACCTGGTGGTCAACGTCAGCTCGCCGAACACGCCCGGGCTGCGCAACCTCCAGGCCGTCGACCACCTGCGCCCGCTGCTGGCCGCCGTCCGCGAGGCCGCCGACCGCACCACCGCGCACCGGGTGCCGCTGCTGGTCAAGATCGCCCCCGACCTGGCGGACGAGGACGTGGACGCCGTCGCCGACCTCGCCCTGGAGCTGGGCCTGGACGGCATCATCGCCACCAACACCACCATCGGCCGCGAGGGTCTGCTCGCCGACGCCGCGCGCGTCGAGGAGATCGGCATGGGCGGCCTGTCCGGCGCCCCGCTCAAGGCCCGCTCCCTGGAGGTCCTCCAGCGGCTGCGCGCCCGCACCGGCGGCCGGCTGACGCTGGTCTCGGTCGGCGGCATCGAGACCGCCGAGGACGCCTGGCAGCGGATCGTCCACGGCGCCGACCTGATCCAGGGCTTCAGCGCCTTCATCTACGAGGGCCCGTTCTGGTGCCGCCGCCTCCACAAGGGCCTCTCGGCCCGCCTCCGGGCCTCGGGCTTCCGCAGCCTCGACGAGGCCGTCGGCAGCGCCGTGCGCACCGGCTCCTGACCCCTTCACGACCTACGGCTTCACGACCTACGGAGACGACATGACCCTCGCCCCCTTCGGTGCCCGCCTGCGCGAGGCCCTCGACACCCGCGGCCAGCTCTGCGTCGGCATCGACCCCCACGCCTCCCTGCTGGCCGCCTGGGGCCTCGGCGACGACCTCGCCGGGCTGGAGACCTTCAGCCGTACCGTGGTCGAGGCGCTGGCCGACCGCGTGGCCGTGCTCAAGCCGCAGGCCGCCTTCTTCGAGCGCTTCGGCAGCAGGGGCGTCGCGGTGCTGGAGAAGAGCGTGGAGGAGGCCCGTGCGGCCGGCGCGCTCGTCCTGATGGACGCCAAGCGCGGCGACATCGGCTCCACCATGGCCGCGTACGCCGAGGCCTTCCTCTCGCCGGGCAGCCCGCTGTTCTCGGACGCCGTGACCGTCAGCCCGTACCTGGGCTTCGGCTCGCTGCGCCCGGCGCTGGACCTGGCCCGGGAGAACGGCTGCGGCGCGTTCGCGCTGGCGCTGACCTCCAACCCGGAGGGCGGCGAGGTGCAGCGCGCGGTGGGCGCGGACGGCGAGTCGGTGGCGGCCTCGGTGCTGCGGCAGCTGGCGGCGGAGAACGCCGGCGCCGAGCCGCTGGGCTCCTTCGGCGCGGTGGTCGGCGCGACGCTGGGGGACGCGGGCGTGGACCTGGCGATCAACGGCCCGCTGCTGGCCCCCGGGATCGGCGCCCAGGGCGCGACGATGGCGGACCTGCCGCGCGTGTTCGGCGCCTCGGTGCTCAACGTGGTGCCGAGCGTGAGCCGGGACGTGCTCAAGCACGGACCGTCGGTGGCGGCGCTGCGGGAGTCGGCGGCACGGTTCGTGGACGGGTTCGCGGAGGCCGTCAAGTAGCCCTGTACGGGCCGACGGTGGCCCGCGCGGTATCCGGTCGGTGACCCTGCGCAGTGTGCGCAGGACGGCGGCGGGGCACCGGAGTTGACGTGAGCGCCGTCACATCGGCGGTGCCCAAGCCTCGCAATCGCGGTCATTTTGCCCGGGAAAGTCCTGGTCGGCCTTGGCTGACCAGGACTTTTCGTGTTCTTTTCCTGACGCGGCGCCGCAATGCGGGTAGTGTCCGGCGATAGGTCATCGGTGAGCCGCGAAAACCCGTAGCTCCCGCAGGTCAGAGCCTTACGGCTTCCCCTTGCGGACGGTGTCCTGGAATCGCACGGTCATAGCTCAATTCCTACCTTCCACACCCTGAGGTGAACGGCGTGGCTCTTCCGCCCCTTACCCCTGAACAGCGCACCGCCGCGCTCGCCAAGGCCGCCGAGGCTCGCCGGGAGCGCGCCGAGGTCAAGAACCGGCTCAAGCACTCCGGCGCCTCCCTGCACGAGGTCATCAAGGCGGGCAAGAACGACAACGATGTCATCGGCAAGATGAAGGTATCGGCCCTGCTGGAGTCCCTTCCGGGCGTCGGGAAGGTCCGTGCCAAGCAGATCATGGAGCGCCTCGGCATCAGTGAGAGCCGACGTGTCCGAGGTCTCGGCACGAACCAGATCGCCTCCCTGGAGCGGGAGTTCGGCGGCGGCGCCGCCTGATCGTGCCCCCGTGGTGCCCGGATCGTCCGCGATCCGGGATAATCGGGGCATGAGTGAGCGTCCGCGGCTGACCGTGCTCTCCGGCCCTTCGGGGGTCGGCAAGAGCACGGTCGTCGCTCATATGAGGAAGATGCACCCCGAGGTCTGGCTCTCGGTGTCGGCGACGACCCGCCGTCCGAGGCCGGGCGAGAAGAACGGGGTCCAGTACCACTTCGTCGACAACGACGAGTTCGACAAGCTGGTCGCCAACGGCGAACTGCTGGAATGGGCCGAGTTCGCCGGGAACCGCTACGGCACCCCGCGTGCGGCGGTGCTGGAGAAGCTGGAGCGCGGCGAGCCCGTCCTGCTGGAGATCGACCTGCAGGGCGCCCGCCAGGTGCGCGAGTCGATGCCCGAGGCGCAGCTGGTCTTCCTGGCTCCGCCGAGCTGGGACGAGCTGGTCCGCCGGCTCACCGGGCGGGGCACCGAGCCGCAGGACGTCATCGAGCGGCGACTGGAGGCGGCGAAGGTCGAGCTGGCGGCGGAGTCGGAGTTCGACACGACTCTTGTCAACACCTCGGTCGAGCAGGTAGCGGCCGAACTGCTAGCCTTGCTCGGTGTAGCCTGACCTGTCTGTCTTTTCCACCCTTTCGGAAGGTTTTCGCGTGTCCTCTTCCATGACCGCGCCCGAGGGCATCATCAACCCGCCGATCGATGAGCTGCTTGAGGCCACCGACTCGAAGTACAGCCTGGTGATCTACGCGGCCAAGCGCGCGCGCCAGATCAACGCGTACTACTCGCAGCTCGGCGAGGGCCTGCTGGAGTACGTCGGCCCGCTGGTCGACACCCACGTGCACGAGAAGCCGCTGTCGATCGCGCTGCGCGAGATCAACGCGGGCATGCTGACCGCCGAGGCGGTCGAGGGCGCCGCCTGAGGCGGCTCGCGACACTTCCCGGAGGGCCCGGCGGATCACTTCCGCCGGGCCCTCCGGCGTTTCGTGCCCCGTGTGCCGGGGTGCGGGCGGCGGGCCGTAGGGTGGGCGGGTTCCCGATACGGAGAGGCCGGTAGATGAACCCGACTGTGGACGCCCCCCGCGTGGCGCTCGGTGTCAGCGGCGGGATCGCCGCCTACAAGGCGTGCGAGCTGCTGCGCCGGTTCACCGAGTCCGGTCACCAGGTCACCGTGGTGCCCACCGAGGCCGCGCTGCACTTCGTCGGGGAGGCGACCTGGGCGGCGCTGTCCGGGCGCCCGGCCGCCACCGAGACCTGGGAGCGGGTCCACGAGGTCCCGCACGTGCGGATCGGGCAGCAGGCCGACCTGGTCGTGGTCGCGCCCGCCACCGCGGACCTGATCGCCAAGGCGGCCCACGGGCTGGCCGACGACCTGCTCACCAACACCCTGCTGACCGCCCGCTGCCCGGTGGTGCTGGCGCCCGCCATGCACACCGAGATGTGGGAGAACGCGGCGACGCAGGAGAACGTGGCGACGCTGCGCCGCCGGGGCGTGATCGTGCTGGAGCCCGCCGTGGGCCGGCTGACCGGCAAGGACAGCGGCAAGGGGCGGCTCCCGGAGCCGTCCGCGATCTTCGAGGCGTGCAGGGCCGTGCTGCGGCGCGGCGGCCCGGTGCCGACGGACCTCGCGGGCCGGCACGTGGTGGTCTCGGCCGGGGGCACCCGGGAGCCGCTCGACCCGGTGCGCTTCCTCGGCAACCGCTCCTCCGGCAAGCAGGGCTACGCGCTCGCCGTGACGGCCGCGGCGCGTGGTGCGCGGGTGACTCTGGTCTCGGCCAATGCGGAGTTGCCCGACCCGGCGGGGGTGGACGTGGTGCACGTCTCCACCGCGCTGGAGCTGCGGGAGGCCGTGCTGAAGGCCGCCGGGGAGGCGGACGCCGTGGTCATGGCCGCCGCGGTCGCGGACTTCCGGCCCGCCGAGTACGCCAGCGGCAAGATCAAGAAGGTCGAGGGCGTGGAGCCGGCGCCGGTCGCGCTGGTCCGCAATCCGGACGTGCTGGCCGAGGTGTCGGCGCACCGCGCCCGTTCGGGCCAACTGGTGGTGGGTTTCGCGGCGGAGACCGACGACGTGCTCGCCAACGGCCGGGCCAAGCTCGCCCGCAAGGGCTGCGACCTGCTGGTCGTCAACGAGGTGGGCAACGGCAAGGCCTTCGGCCAGGACGTCAACGAGGCCGTGGTGCTGGGCGCGGACGGCTCCGAGACGCCTGTTCCGGTGGGCCCCAAGGAGGCTCTCGCGGACGTGGTCTGGGACCTCGTGGTCCACCGTCTCGGCGCGGCTGGTAAGTGATCTATTTCTCTCGGGGATCGATCTTTATTTCCAGAAGCGGGTGACGTTTGACGGAACGAGACCGTTAGACTCCAGGAATCAAGTCTTTCCGGATGTCCCCGGTTCGCCGGGGGCCTTCAGTCAGCAGCCGCTGCAACCCCAGGGAGCGCTGTGTCTCGCCGCCTGTTCACCTCGGAATCCGTGACCGAGGGACACCCCGACAAGATCGCTGACCAGATCAGCGACACCATCCTTGACGCTCTCCTCCGGGAGGACCCGACCTCCCGGGTCGCCGTGGAGACGCTCATCACCACCGGCCAGGTGCACGTGGCCGGCGAGGTGACCACCAAGGCGTACGCCCCGATCGCCCAGCTCGTCCGGGACAAGATCCTGGAGATCGGCTACGACAGCTCCAAGAAGGGCTTCGACGGCGCCTCCTGCGGCGTGTCGGTGTCCATCGGCGCGCAGTCGCCCGACATCGCGCAGGGTGTCGACACCGCGTACGAGGCCCGTGTCGAGGGCGATGAGGACGACCTGGACAAGCAGGGCGCCGGGGACCAGGGCCTGATGTTCGGCTACGCGTCCGACGAGACGCCCGAGCTCATGCCGCTGCCGATCACCCTGGCGCACCGCCTCTCCCGCCGTCTGACCGAGGTCCGCAAGAACGGGACGATCCCGTACCTGCGCCCCGACGGCAAGACCCAGGTCACCATCGAGTACGACGGCGACAAGGCCGTCCGCCTGGACACCGTGGTCGTCTCGACCCAGCACGCCAGTGACATCGACCTGGAGTCGCTGCTCACCCCCGACGTGCGCGAGTTCGTCGTGGAGCCGGAGCTCAAGGCGCTGGCCGACGAGGGCATCAAGCTCGTCACCGAGGGCTACCGCCTGCTGGTCAACCCGACCGGCCGCTTCGAGATCGGCGGCCCGATGGGCGACGCCGGTCTGACCGGCCGCAAGATCATCATCGACACCTACGGCGGCATGGCCCGCCACGGCGGCGGCGCCTTCTCGGGCAAGGACCCGTCCAAGGTGGACCGTTCGGCCGCGTACGCGATGCGCTGGGTGGCGAAGAACATCGTCGCCGCCGGCCTCGCCCGCCGCGCCGAGGTGCAGGTCGCGTACGCGATCGGCAAGGCCGAGCCCGTCGGCCTGTTCGTGGAGACCTTCGGGACGGAGACCGTGCCGGTCCTCACCATCCAGAAGGCCGTCACCGACGTCTTCGACCTGCGCCCGGCCGCGATCATCCGCGACCTGGACCTGCTGCGTCCGATCTACTCCCAGACCGCCGCGTACGGCCACTTCGGCCGTGAGCTGCCGGACTTCACCTGGGAGCGCACGGACCGCGTGGACGCGCTGAAGGCGGCCGTCCAGGACTGACGTCCGACGCCTCGTGACGGCGCCCGCTCCCGGATCCCGGGGGCGGGCGCCGTCGCGTGTCCGCGGTGTCGGTGCGACCTGGTAGTACTTGGTGGCGATGAGCAGCACAGACGAGCCGGAGCAGCTGGCCTTCATCCGGGAGACGGTCAAGCGGGCCAAGCCCCGGACGTGGCGCGGGGCCAAGCGGGCCGAGCACCTTCCGGTGGCCCGGGTCGTGGTGGACAAGGGCGTGCTCACCATCGACAAGTTCTTCGACTACGAGGTGCCCGCCGCGATGGCGGAGGAGGCGCTTCCGGGCGTCCGGGTGCGGGTGCGGTTCGGCGCGCGGGTCGTCCGGGGGCAGCGCGAGGGGGGGGAACTGCACGACGGGTTCATCGTCGCGCGGCTGGAGAAGAGCGAGTTCCCCGGGCCGCTCGCCCCGCTCGCCCAGGTGCTCTCGCCCGAACCCGTGCTCTCCCCACCGCTGTTGAGGCTCTGCCGCACCGTCGCCGACCGGTACGCGGGCACGCTCGCCGACGTGCTGCAGCTGGCCGTCCCGCCCCGGCACGCCAAGGCCGAGGCGGAGCCCTCGCCCGAGCCCCTGCCGCGACCGTCCGCGCCCGCGCCCGGAGGGTGGCAGCGCTACCCGGCGGGCCCCGACCTCCTCGCGGCGCTGGCCGGCGGGGGCGCCCCGCGCGCGGTCTGGGCGGCGCTGCCCGGGCCCGGCTGGCCGTACGAGATCGCCCGGGCCGTGGCGGCCACGCTGGCCGGGGGGCGGGGCGCGCTGGTGGTGCTGCCCGACAAGCGGTCGGTGACCAGGGTCGACCAGGCGCTCACCGAACTGCTCGGGCCCGGGCGGCACGTGGCGCTGGAGGCCGAACTCGGCCCGGCCGAGCGCTACCGGCGCTGGCTGGCCGTCAGCCGGGGCTCGGTGCACGCCGCGATCGGGACCAGGGCCAGCATGTTCGCGCCCGTACGGGACCTGGGGCTGGTCGTCGTCTGGTCCGACGGCGACGGCAGCCACAGCGACCCGAGGGCCCCGCACCCGCACGTGCGGGAGGTGGCGCTGCTGCGGGCCGCCGAGGAGGGCGCCGCCGTGCTGCTCGGCGGGCACGCCGTGACCGTCGAGGGGGCGCAGCTCGTCAGCACCGGGTGGGCCCGGCCGCTGGTGGCCGAGCGGGAGACCGTACGGCGCACCGCGCCCCGGGTGCGGACCGTCACCGACCAGGACCAGCACCGGGACGCCGCCGCGCAGGCCGCCCGGCTGCCCTCCGTCGCCTGGGAGGCGGCGCGGGAGTCGCTGGCCGCCGGGCACCCCGTGCTCATCCAGGTGCCCCGGCGCGGGTACGTGCCCCGGCTGGCCTGCGGGCGCTGCCGCACGCCCGCCCGCTGCCGCCGGTGCGAGGGCCCGCTGGAGGCGGCCTCGGCGGACGCGCCGCTGAGCTGCGCCTGGTGCGGGGAGCCGGAGAACGACTGGCACTGCCCCGAGTGCGGGTCCTTCCGGCTGCGGGCGCAGGTCGTCGGCGCGCGCCGCACGGCGGAGGAGCTGGGCAAGGCCTTCCCGAGGATCCCGGTGCGGACCTCGGGGCGGGACGCGGTGCTCGCGACCGTCCCCGACGAGCCCTCGCTGGTCATCTCGACGCCCGGCGCCGAGCCCGTGGTCGAGGGGTCCGGCGGGTACGGGGCGGCGCTGCTGCTGGACGGCTGGGCGCTGCTGAGCCGGCCCGACCTGCGGGCCGGGGAGGAGACGCTGCGGCTCTGGCTCGCGGCGGCGGCGCTGGTGCGGCCCTCCGAGGAGGGCGGGACGGTGGTGGTCGTCGCCGAGCCGTCCGCGCGGCCGGTGCAGGCGCTGGTGCGGTGGGACCCCCTGGGGCACGCCGGGCTGGAGCGGGACGAGCGGGCGGCGCTGCACTTCCCGCCGGTGTCGCGGATGGCCTCGGTCAGCGGGAGCCCGGGGGCCGTCGCGGACCTGCTGGGGCTGATCCGGCTGCCGGAGGGGGCGGACGTGCTCGGGCCGGTGCCCGTCGCCGCGCTGCGGGGGGAGGAGCAGGAGCGGGCGCTGCTGCGGGTGCCTCCGGGGCAGGGGGCGGCGCTGGCGGCGGCGCTCAAGGCGGCGCAGATCGCGCGGATCGCGCTGCGGACGCCGGAGGCGGTGCGGGTGCGGATCGATCCGACGGAGATCGGGTAGGGCCCGTCCGGGCGGGGCCCGGCTGTCGTTCGGCCGACCGGCGGGCGCGGGGGGGGGGGGGGGGGGCGCCCCCCCCCCCCCCGGGGGACCGCCGGGGGGTGTGGGGGGGGGCGCCGGGGGCCCCCCCCCCCCCGGGGGGGGCCCCGGGGGGGGGGGGGGGCCGGGGGGGGGGCCGGGGGGGGGGGGGGGGGGGGCGGGGGGGGGGGGGGGGGGGGGGGGGGGGGGGCCGGGGGGGGGGGGGGGGGGGGGGGGGGGCCCCCCCCCCCCCCCGCCCCGGGGCTACGGACGGGCGTTGTGCGGCGGGCCTCGGGCGGCCTCAGCCGCGCAGCGGGATGCCCGGGCGGTCGGTGCGCTCCGGGGTGCGGGCGGCGGGGGCGGCCCTTTCGAGGGGTGCGCCGCGCTCCAGGGCGGCGCGGTCCAGGCCGCCCTGGCGGGCCGCCGGGACGGTGGCGCCCAGGCCGGGGCGCTCGGGGGCCAGGGACGGGCGGTCGGCGCCGAGGCGCTCCGTACCGAGGCCGGGGCGTTCGGCTCCGAGGCGTTCGGTACCGAGACGTTCGGTACCGAGGCCGGGGCGATCGGGGACGGCGGGCAGCTCCTCGGAGTGGTCCGGGCGGGTCGGGCCCGGGACGGCGGCGCCGGCGGCGAGCAGCTCGCTGGTCGGGCGGCGCATGCCGTAGCGGCGGTGCACGGCCTGCTTGGTGACGCCGAGGGCGGAGCCCACCGAGTCCCAGGAGAAGCCCAGCGCCCGGTCGAACTCGACCGCCGCCGCCACCAGCGTCTCCACGCTCTCCCGCAGCTCCTGTGCCAGGCGCACCGTCGGCGCGGGCGCCCGCCCGTACACGACGAAGCCGGCCGAGGTGCTCGGACGGCGGGGGCGGTACACGTTGCCCAGTTGGGCGGTGAGCGTCCGCAGCGCGTCGACCTGGCGCCTCACCCGCTCGATGTCCCGCACCAGCAGGTGCAGGCTCGCCCGCGCCCGGGCGTCGTGGTTGATCTGCTCGGCCATGGCTTACGCGCCACCTTCCGTACGGTTCAGACGGTTTCAGACGGTTTCAGACGGTTTCAACGGTCCAGACGGTTCAGCACGGCCGGGGCGCGGGTGGTGTCCGTGCGCCCGGCCCCGGTCAATCTCTCTTGACCAACGCCGGAGCGGGGGCCGGGGTAACGCCGTGGCGGTGAGTCGGGATATGCCAGAAGCCCGGGCGGGGCCGGGGAAGGGGCGTGCGGCGTTGCATAGACTTGGGGCCTCGAACCCGGAGCACCCTCGACGGACAGGAGCCCGCGACCCGTGGCGATCCAGCCGATCCGACTCTTCGGAGACCCCGTCCTGCGGGCCACCGCGCAGCCGGTGACCGTCTTCGACAAAGAGCTGCGCACCCTCGTCCGGGACCTCACCGACACCATGCTCGACGCCCCCGGCGCGGGCCTGGCGGCTCCCCAACTCGGCATCTCCCTGCGGGTGTTCACCTACCACGTGGACGGCGTGACCGGGCACCTGATCAACCCGGACCTCTCGCTCAGCGAGGAGGAGCAGGAGGGCCCGGAGGGCTGCCTGTCACTGCCCGGGCTGCGCTACGACACCCGGCGCTCGCACGGGGTGGTCGCGCGCGGGTTCAGCATGCACGGGGAACCGGTGACGGTCGAGGGTACCCAGCTGCTCGCCCGGTGCATCCAGCACGAGACCGACCACCTGGACGGGATCATCTTCATCGACCGGCTCGACCGCGAGCAGCGCAAGGCCGCGCTCAAGGCGATCCGGGAGGCGGAGTGGGGCGGCGCGCCCGCGCCCGTCGTCAAGGTCTCCCCGCACGGGACCTTCGGGTCGGCACGCTGAGCCCGCCGTCTGTTCGGCTCCTGAACTTCCGTTTGCAGAAAGGCACTTGATGCGTCTCGTCTTCGCCGGCACCCCCGAGGTCGCCGTTCCCGCGCTCGATGCGCTGATCGCCTCCGACCGGCACGAGGTCGTCGCGGTGGTCACCCGCCCCGACGCCCCCGCCGGGCGCGGGCGCAAGCTCGTCGCCAGCCCCGTCGCCCAGCGCGCCGAGGAGGCCGGGATCGAGGTCCTCAAGCCCGCGAAGCCCAGCGACCCGGACTTCGTCGCCCGGCTCACCGAACTCGCCCCCGACTGCTGCCCGGTGGTCGCCTACGGCGCGCTGCTGCGCCCCGGCGCGCTGGAGATCCCCGAGCACGGCTGGGTCAACCTGCACTTCTCGCTGCTGCCCGCCTGGCGCGGCGCCGCGCCCGTCCAGCACGCGGTGCTGGCCGGGGACGAGGTCACCGGGGCCTCCACCTTCCTCATCGAGCAGGGGCTCGACTCCGGGCCGGTGTTCGGCGTCATCACCGAGGAGATCCGGCCCTCGGACACCAGCGGGGAACTGCTCACCCGGCTGTCGCACAGCGGCGCCCGGCTGCTCGCCGCCACCATGGACGGCATCGAGGACGGCTCGCTGCACGCCGTGCCGCAGCCCGGCGAGGGCGTGACGCTCGCGCCGAAGATCAGCGTCGAGGACGCGCGGATCGACTGGGGCCACCCGGCGCTGCGCGTCGACCGGGTCGTGCGCGGCTGCGCGCCGGCGCCCGGGGCGTGGACGGAGTTCCGGGGCGAGCGGCTGAAGGTCACCGGGCCGGTCACGCTGCTGCCCGGGAGCGCGGAGCTGGCGCCGGGCGAGGTCGCGATGGTCGGCAAGAACAGCGTGCGCGTCGGGACCGGCAGCCACGACGTGGAGCTCGGGGAGGTGCGGCCGCAGGGGAAGAAGGAGATGCGGGCCGCGGACTGGGCGCGGGGCGCCCGGCTGGAGGCGGGGGAGCGGTTCGGGGGGTAGGGCTAGTGTTGATGAGATCAGATCTGTTTTCGTCGAGTTCCGTACGATTTCCGTAGCACCTTGAGGCACCAGTGAGCACCCCCAGCGCCCAGCGCACCCCCCGCCCGCACCGCCGTCCCAAGAAGGACCCGGCGCGGATCGTCGCCTTCCGCGCCCTGCGCGCGGTGGACGAGCGCGACGCGTACGCCAACCTGATCCTCCCCTCGCTGCTGCGCGAGGCCGAGCAGAAGGGCATGGACCGCCGCGACGCGGCCCTCGCCACCGAGCTGGTCTACGGCACCCTGCGGCTCCAGGGGACGTACGACGCGGTCATCGCCGCCTGCATCGACCGGCCGCTCGGCAAGGTCGACCCGCCGGTGCTGGACGTGCTCTCGCTCGGCGCCCACCAGCTGCTCACCACCCGCATCCCCAGCCACGCGGCCGTCTCGGCGACCGTGGAGCTGGCCCGGGTCGTGCTCGGCGACGGCAAGGCCAAGTTCGTCAACGCCGTGCTGCGGCGGATCAGCGCGCACGACCTGGAGGAGTGGATCGCGAAGGTCGCCCCGCCGTACGAGAAGGACGCCGAGGACCACCTCGCCGTCGTCCACTCGCACCCGCGGTGGGTCGTCTCCGCGCTGTGGGACTCGCTCGGGCGCTGGCAGCCCGACGCCTCCGGGCGCGCGGCGATGGAGGAGCTGCTGCGGGCCGACAACGAGCGGCCCGAGGTGACGCTCGTCGCCCGGCCCGGGCGGGCCACCGTGGGCGAGCTGGCCGAGGCGCTGCCCGAGGCCGAGCCGGGGCGCTGGTCCCCGTTCGCGCTGCGGCTCGCCGAGGGCGGGGACCCGGGCGCGGTCGAGGCCGTGCGGGAGAACCGGGCGGGCGTGCAGGACGAGGGCAGCCAGCTGGTCGCGCTCGCGCTGGCCGCCGCGCCGCTGGAGGGCCCCGACCGGCTCTGGCTGGACGGCTGCGCCGGGCCGGGCGGCAAGGCCGCGCTGCTCGCCGCGCTCGCGGCGGAGCGCGGCGCGGGGCTGGTCGCCAGCGAGAAGCAGCCGCACCGGGCCCGGCTGGTGGCGCGGGCGCTGGAGGGCAACCCCGGGCCGTACACCGTGATCGCGGCGGACGGGACGCGGCCGGCCTGGCGCGCGGGCGGGTTCGACCGGGTGCTCGTGGACGTGCCCTGCTCCGGTCTCGGCGCGCTGCGCCGCCGGCCGGAGGCGCGGTGGCGGCGGCGCCCGGCGGACGTGGCGGCCTTCGGGCCGCTGCAGCGGGACCTGCTGCGCTCGGCGATCGAGGCGACGCGGATCGGCGGCGTCGTCGGCTACGCGACCTGCTCGCCGCACCTGGCGGAGACCCGGGCCGTGGTGGAGGACGTCCTGCGGGCCGAGGGCGGGCGCGTCGAGTGGATCGACGCCCGGCCGCTGCTCCCCGGCGTCCCGGCCCTGGGGGACGGCCCGGACGTGCAGCTGTGGCCGCACCTGCACGGGACGGACGCGATGTACCTGGCGCTGCTGCGGCGTACGGCGTAGCGGGGGCGGATCCGGCGGAGGCCGGCGAAGGCCGGCGTGCGGGCAGTGCCTGCGCGCCGGCCTTCGGCATGTGCGGGCGCGCGCGGCGGTGGTTCGGCCCGGGGATGGGGGCGGTGTTGTCGGCCTGTGTGGGGGGAGGGGGCGGGTTACGGGTGGCCGGTGAGGAAGGCGTGGGCCTGGGCGCGGAGGTGGTCGACCGGGGGGTTCTCGCAGATGACCTCCAGGCCGAGGCCGGTGGCCTGGCCGGTGTGGTGGTAGGACTGGTAGGCGAGGTACGGGCGGTGGTCGTCGGTGGGGTCGAGGCCGAGGGCGAAGGTGGCGAAGTGGGTGCGCTCGCGGTCGGTGCGGGATAGCTGCCACTCGCACTCGTACGGTTCGGGTTCGGCGGGCAGGTCCAGGAGGGCCTGGGCGAGGCGGCGGACGTCGTCGGGGTCGGAGAAGGGCAGGGACTCGGACCAGCGGGGGGCGGTGGCCATCAGTTCCCAGCCGGTGGCCTGGTGGGTGACGGTGAGGGCCCATTCGCCCTCGCGGTCGTACCAGCGGCAGCTGAGGATCGGGTCCATGGTGCTCAACCTCCCTGGGACACGGGGGTGTTCGGCTGACCTCATGGTGGCACAGCGGGCTCTCGGTCAGCTGGACCGTACCCAGAGGGCTTGCAGGGTGCGCGGGGTTCTGCGGCCGTTGTCAGTCCGAGGCGACGGGGTGCCAGGGGCGGCCGGCCCGGGTGGGGACGGGGGCGGAGGTGAGGCGCAGCCCGTACACCTGGTGGTCGGCGGAGGCGTCCGGGACGGGCCCGAGGTAGGTGTGGCCGGTGAGGTGGCACCAGGCGGGCAGGTCGAGCGGGGCCGCCGGGTCGGTGGTGCGGATGTGGACGACGGCGCCGGCGGGCAGGTGCGAGATCCGGTCGCGCAGGCGCAGCAGGAGCTGGACGCAGAGCAGGCCGGTGCCGTCGACGGTGAGGTCCGGGTGGACGGCGTCGGCGAGCACCGGCGGCTCCTCGGGGGTGTGGCTCATGCGGGAAACCCTACGACGCCTGGATCCGCTGGTCGGGGGCGGTGCCGCCGGCGCGGGTGAGGAGGGCGGAGAGGCGGTCGAGGTCCTCGGGGCTCCAGGACTCGGCGTCGAAGTGCTCGGCGGCGACGTGCCGGGCGGTGCGGAGCATCTCGGCGAGGCGCTCGCGGCCGGTCGGGGTGAGGGCGGCGTACGTGACGCGGGCGTCGCGGGCGGCGGCCTCGCGGGAGACCAGGCCGATGCGTTCGAGCGGGGCGAGGCCGCGGGTGACGCCGGAGGCGGTGAGGCCGAGGGCCTCGGCGAGGTCGACGCGGCGCATGCGGCCGCCGGCGGCCTGGCCGAGGTGGAGCAGCATGGTGAAGTCGGACAGGCTGACGCCGTGCATGCGGCTGAGGCCGGCGTCGAAGCGCTTGGTGAGGGCGGCCTGGGCGCGGACGAGCCGCAGGGCGGTGTCGAGCGGGTCGGGCGTCGGGTCGGCGTTCCGGGTGGTGCCGGGCAAAGTCATTGCCACCTCCTTGACTGCTCAAGCATAGGCGAAGGCCGAGCCGTCAAGGAGGTGGCGGGGGGAGGGGGTGGCTAGCGGGCGGCGCGGCGCTGCCGCTTGCCGAGCGGGGCCTGGGAGAGGTCCTCGGCCTGGGAGCGGAGGTTCTTGCAGCCGTAGCCGCGCTCCTCCAGCCAGGCCCGGGCCGCCTCCTCGGCGCGTTCGGTGGCGAGCAGGATGTCCTCCTCCTCTTCGCCCTCGTCGAGGAAGCGGAAGGTGAAGGCGGCGCGGGCGGTGAGGTCGTACGAGAGGTGGCCCTCGCGGGTGAAGGCGGCGTGCAGCACGTCGTGCCGGGGCGCCTCGGCGAGGAGTTCGGCGCGCTGTTCGTCGGTGAGGCCGTCGAAGACGCCGCGCACCATGACGCGGAAGGTTCGGTTGGTCATCCCCCGACGATAGGCAGTGCGGCCGCCCGGCCGCCAATGCGATTGCGCGTCACGGGTCGTGGTGGGTGAGCAGGGACCACAGGACCCAGCCGGTCGTGCGGGTGCGGGCGACCATGACCTTGGCCCAGCGGGCGCCGAGGGTCGAGGTCCAGGTGTCGACCACCTCGACGCGGTCGCCGGTGCGGGCGAGGCCGAGGACGGGGTCGGTGCCGGAGTGGTCGCGGCGGACGTTGGCGGCGTTGGCGGAGACCTCCCACCAGCCGGTGCCGACCTCGGGCGGCCGGGCGGCCTCGGGGGTGACGGCGGCGGGGACGAGCAGGATGCCGAGGGCGATCACCGTCGCGGTCGCCCGGCCGATCACGGCCATCGGGGCGCAGAGGTCGTGTGCGGTGCGTCGTGGGTCATGCACGGGAAACGAGTGTGGAGGTGCGTACGTACTGCTCGGCGGCGAGGCTCACTCGGGCAGAGGCTGGTAACAGTGTTTCCTGTCGGATACGGTGTTACCCATGAGCACGCCCTACCAGGAGGCGCAGCGGGCCGGCCAGGCCGCCGTGCGCGCCGTGATCCTCGACCGCGCCACCGCCCTGCTCGTCGCCGAGGGCCCCGCCGCGCTGACCGTGCGCCGGATCGCCGGGGACGTCGGCTCCTCGACGAAGGTGCTGTACACGATGTTCGGCGGCAAGGAGGGTCTCGTCGACGCGCTGTACCGGGAGGGGTTCGCACGGCTGCGCCGGGCGCAGGAGCAAGTCCCGCGCGGGGAGGACCCGTTGGCGTACCTGACCGCGCTCGGCCGGGCGTACCGCGAGCACGCGCTCGCCGAACCCGGCTACTACCGCGTGATGTTCGAGCAGCCGGTGCCCGAATTCCGGGCGGGGGAGGAGGCGTTGGCGGCGGCCGACGACGTCTTCGAGGCCTCGGTGGGGGCCGTGCGCGCCTGCATGGCCGCCGGGGTCTTCCGGCCGGGGGACGCGCACGAGGTGTCCAAGCTGTTCTGGGCGGCCTCGCACGGCGCCGTCAGCCTCGAACTCGCCGGGCACTTCCCGGCGGCCGACGCGGGCGTGCTCTACGACAAGCTGATGACCGCCATGGGGACGGCCTGCGGGCTCGCGGCGCCGCCCCCGTCCGAGGGGGACACGACACCATGAGCCGCAACCGCTACCTGTCCGGGAACTTCGCGCCCGTGACGCAGGAGACCACCGCGTACGACCTGCCCGTCACCGGTCGGATACCCGGCCACCTCGACGGCCGCTACCTGCGCATCGGGCCCAACCCGCTGGGCGTCGAGGACCCGGCCGTGCACCAGTGGACGCTCGGGGCCGGGATGGTCCACGGCGTGCGCATCCGCGACGGGCGCGCCGAGTGGTACCGCAACCGCTGGGTGCGCAACGGCGCCGTCGCCGACCACCTCGGCGAGCCGCGCCGGGGCACGCCCGTCGACGAGCGCCTCGACATCTCGCCGAACGTGCAGGTCGCGGGCCTGGCCGGGCGCACGTACGCGCTCACCGAGGGCGGTATCCGCCCGTACGAACTCACCTACGAGCTGGACACGGTGGGGCCCTGTGAGCTCGGCCTCACCCCGCAGGGGTACAGCGCCAACGCGCACTCGGTGTTCGACCCGCACAGCGGCGAGCTGCACTCGCTGGCCTTCCGGTACGGGACGGACCTCGCCCAGCACGTCGTCATGGACGCGCGCGGCGCGGTGCGGGCCGTCCACGACGTGGTCGTGCCGGGGAACCCGTACATGCACGACTTCGCGCTCACCGAGCGGTTCGTGCTGCTCTACGACACCCCGATGGTGTTCAGCGCCGCCCACCTGCCCACCGGCATCCCCTTCACCTGGGACGCCGAACGCCCGGCGCGCGTCGGCGTCATGGCGCGCGAGGGCGGGCCCGTGCGCTGGTTCGAGCTCTCGCCCCACCTCGTCGGGCACACCCTCAACGCGTACGAGCACGGGCCGCACCGGCTGGTGGTCGACGTGGTGCGGCACCCGGAGGGCATGGACCTGCGGCGGCTCGGCGCGAGCCGGCCCACCCTCGACCGGTGGACGATCGACCTCGCCGCCGGGACGGTGAAGGAGGAGCGGCTCGACGACCGCACGCAGGAGTTCCCGCGCGTCAACGGGCGGCACGCCGGGCGCCCGTACCGGTACGGCTACGCCGCCGTCGTCGAGCTGTACGCCCCGCCGACCGGGCCCGGGGACGACCGACCCGACGAGGGGTTCAGCAACGCCCTGCTCAAGCACGACCTGGAGCGCGGAACCGTCGAGGCGCACGAGTTCGGGCGGGACGCGGCCGTGAGCGAGGGCGTGTTCGTCGCCGCGGAGGCGCCCGGGGCCGAGGACGACGGGTACGTGATGGCGTACGTCCACGACCCGGAGCGCGGGGCGAGCGACCTGGTGGTCCTCTCCGCCCAGGACTTCACCGGGGAGCCGCTGGCCCGCGTCCACCTGCCGGCGCGGGTGCCGCTGGGCCTGCACGGGAACTGGGTGGCGGGGGCCGAGTAAGGGGCCCGGGCCTGCGGCTCCGTCCCGGGGCGAAGGGTTTTCCATGCTCTTTGTTCCCCGCTGCCCTCCCGCTCTGCGACGATCCGGTGATCGTTCGCCTCCGTTCCGGGAGGCTGCCGGGAGCATGCGGGGAGAAGGACAGGCATGGCCGAGGGGCCCGTGGACAGCGTCGTCCGGGGGAGGCGGCGGGGCGGGGCGCCGGCCGCCCGGCGCGCCGTGGCGTCGTTGCCGGGCAGGCTGGACCGGCTGGACCGGGAGGCCTGGATGGTCGTCTCCGGCGGGGTGCTCGGCGCGATGTTCGCCAGCATGGGGCTGGCGGTGCTGTTCGGGCCCGCGAACGGCTTCGGCGGTGCGGGACTGGCCGTCATGGGGGTGGTCAGCGTCCTGGGGCTGATGCCCTGCGGCGCCGGGCTGGTGTGGGCGCTGATCCACCCCCGCCGGGGCCTGCCGTCCGTCGCCCTGGGCACGGCGCTGGGCCTGGGCGCGTTCACCTGCTTCGCCGGGGACGGGCTCAACGACGCCTGGAAGGCCCCGCCGGACCGGCCCGCCACCGCCCGCGCGGTGGGCAGCTGGACCAGCGGGGACCTCGTGGTGCGGGTGCGCCCCGACGAGGTCGTCGCCTACCGGGGCTCCAACGGCACCGTCGCCTGGCGCTGGGCCCCGCCCGGCCTGGACACCGTCTGCGCGATGAGCCGGGGCGTCGGGCCCGGCCGGATCGGGCTGATCGGCCACTCGCCGAACGGCCGTCCCTGCGCCGGCGTCACCGCCCTCGGCCTCGCCGACGGCGAGCCGACCTGGACGGCCACCGTCGACGCCCCCGCCCGGGACGGCGACTCCGCCTCCCCCGACCAGCTCGCCGTCGCCGGGGACGAGGCCGTGCTCCAGGGCCGGACCGACTGGCGGGCCGTACGGCTCTCCGACGGCCACGACCTCTGGCGCGCCGCCGCCGACACCGGCTGCACCCCCTTCCAGGTCGCCGGCGGGACGGACGGGGTCGTCACCGTCGCGCAGTGCGGCGCAGGGGCCCTGCCCGTCCTGCGCTCCCTCGCCGCCCGGGACGGGCGCGAGCGGGCCCGGATCGACCTGCCCGCCGAGGGCGGGATCAGGAACCTCGCCGTCGTCTCCGTCGAGCCGCTGGCCGTCTGGGTGGACGACCAGGCGCAGGGCGGCACCCACGCCGTGCTCAGCTACGGCGGGGACGGGCGGCAGCGGGCCGCGATCCCCGTCTCCGGGGACGAGTACGACCTCGACGTGATGCTCGGCGGGGTCCACGCCTTCGACGAGTTCAGCGCCCGCCCGCTCTTCGGCGGCGTCGTCGTCGGGGACCTGTACATCGCCCCCGGCGGCAAGCCCGGCGACGTGCGGATCAGCGGCGGCAAGCGGCCCACCCGGGTCGCCACCGGGCGGCTCGTCGCCTACTCGCTGGTCGACGGGCGGCGGCGCTGGACGGCCGGGCTGGACGACCAGGTCACCGGGGTGCTCCTGGACGGCGACTCGGTGTGGGCGCTGACCAGGAACCGGCTCACCCGGATCGAGGCCGCCACCGGGCGCCTCACCAGGGAGCTGGACGTCAACGGCACCGCCTCGCTCTACCCCGTCGACCTCGCGCTGGCGGGCACCGAGCGCTTCACCGTCGTCGCGGAGGACGGGACGAGGGACGAGCCGCCCGTACGCGGCCTGGACTAGGGCCTGTCCGGCGGATCTTGCCCCAGCGCGCGTCAGGCTGCCTGGACCGGCGCGTGTCAGGCTGGTGGGTGGAGCACCGCCGCGTCGGTGTGCCGAGACCGGGAGGCTCGTGATGGCCGCGATCAGGGTGAACGGCGTGTCGCTGCACTACGAGGCCCGGGGCTCCGGCCCCGGGGTCGTCCTCGTGCACGGCTCCTGGAGCGACGCCGAGACCTGGGCCCGGGTCCTGCCGGGCCTGGCCGAGCGGACCACCGCCGTCGCCTACGACCGGCGCGGGCACAGCCGCAGCGAGGACCTGCTCACCCAGGGCTCGGTGCACGAGGACGCGGCCGACCTCGCCGGGCTGATCGAGGGGCTCGGACTCGCCCCCGCCTTCGTCTACGGGGACTCGTACGGCGCCCTCGTCACCCTGCGCCTGGCCGCCGCCCGGCCGGACCTGCTGCGCGGCGTCGCCGTCCACGAGCCGCCCGGCAGCGGCATCCTGCTCGCCGACGCCGACCTGCGGCCGATCGGGACGGCCTTCGCCGACCGGATCGCCGCCGTGCGGGAGCTGCTGGAGCAGGCGGAGTCGGCGGCGGCCGCCGAGCTGTACGTGGACAGCCTGGCCTTCGGCCCCGGCGCCTGGGAGCAGCTGCCGGCGCCCGTCCGGCACACGTACGTGCGCAACGCGGCCACGTACCTCGACGAGCTGCGCGACCCGGACGCGCTCGACCTGGACCTGGTGAACCTCGCGCGGTACGGGGAGCCGGCGCTGCTCACCCAGAGCGACGACAGCGCGCCGATGTTCGGGGAGGTGCTCGACCTCATCGACCTCACCCTGCCGAAGGCCGAGCGCCACCTGTACCGGGGCGCCGGGCACGCGCCGCACCTGTCGCAGCCGGAGGAGTGGGTGGGTGTGGTGCTGCCCCGGGCCCTAGGTTCCTGAGGACAGCTCCTCGCCGCGCGGGGTGCGGTGGTAGAGCACCTCGCGGCCGCTGCGGACCCGGGCGACCAGGCCGGAGCGGTGCAGGACGCCCAGGTGGTAGGAGACCGTTCCGGCGCTCAGGAAGTGGCGGGCGGCGAGGGAGGCTGTGGTGGCCGGGGCGACGAGGGTGGAGAGAAGGTCCGCCCGTGTGGGGCCCAGGAGTTGGGCCAGAGCGGGGGTGGGCGTCCGGGGGACGGTGGAGGGCAGGGCGAGCGGGTAGATCAGGGTCGGCGCGCGGTGCCGGCCGTCGACGGTGTCCAGGATGACGTGCACCTCCCGGCTGACCAGCGTCGGCACCAGCAGCACCATCCGGGCCGGCGTGTCCACCTCGAAGCGGCTCTCCAGGCGGATCACGCCGTCCGTCCAGGACAGCTGCGGCGCCAGGGAGTTGAAGAGCGCGCCGGTGCCGTGGCGGGCGATGAAGCGGCCCTGCTGGTCGACCTCGGAGTCCAGTACCGCGCGGGCGTCCGGCCAGTACGGGGCCAGCGCGGCCTCCCAGTAGCGGCCCATCTCGTCGGCGGCCCGCTCGGCGAAGTAGCGGGGGCCGCGCTCCAGGGCGCGCAGCACCGCGTCCGGAATGTGACGCCCCATCAGATTGGCCGAGGCCAGGCCGTGTTGGACGGTGCTCATCTCCGCCCGGACCCGCTCCTCCGGGGTGCGGCGCACCGTCTCCAGCTGCTCGGCGACCGTCGGGGCCGGGCCGACCGGGTGCGGGGAGAGGAAGTCCGGGACGTAGCCGCCCGGTTGGTCCAGGGCCAGGCCGGACAGCAGCTCCAGGCCCTCGCGGCGCAGCACGCGGCGGGTGCGGCCGACCCAGGCGTACGGGCCGCCTCGGGGGGTGGGGCCGGAGGCCATCAGGGTGTTGACGGCCTCGTGCAGCGGCGAGACCGCGAAGCGGGTGCGGGCGAGCCCGGTCGAGTCGATGGTGAGCCGGATCACGGCCCGTCCTTCCCTGGTCCGGTGCGGGTTGTCGGGTTGTCGGGTTGTCCGGTGCGGGTTCCGGTAGCCCGGTTGATCGGTGCGGTGGCCCAGTGGCCCGGTGCCGTCGAATGTGCCAGGTGGGGGCGGGAGTCGGCGGCCGGAGGGGTGGATTCTCCCGGTTCGTCCGCGTCCCGGGCCCCCAGGATTCGACGCTGGTCGAATCCTGGCACGAATGCTCGCCTTCGAAGCGGCCCCGGGCGCAGGCTTCTTCCCGTGACCGCGCCGGACCGGCGGCGGCACGATCGGAAGGACGAACATGACGAGCACGCGAGGCCGCATCGCCGCCCTGCTGGGCGCCGTCGCGGTGGTCGCCGGCACCACGCTGGCCACGCCGGCGGTGGCGGCCCCCTCGGGCGGCGGCGGGGGCGTCGAGGGGCAGGCACCCTGCCAGGGGGCGCCGGAGTTCATCTGCGGCCGCATCACCGTCCCGCTCGACCACAGCGGCAGGACCCCGGGCACGCTCACCCTCGACGTCGCCATGACCGGCAACGCGAACGCCCCCAAGGGCGACCTGCTGTTCCTCACCGGCGGCCCCGGCCAGCCCGGCGTGCCGCTGATGAAGCGGATCGCGGGCAAGATGGCGCCCGTCCTCAAGGACTACCGCCTGGTCATGTACGACCAGCGCGGCACGGGGGAGCGGGCGATCCGGTGCCCCGGCCTCCAGGAGGACATGGGCTCCTCGGACCTCGCCGTGCCGCGCAAGCAGTCGATCGCGGACTGCGCCGCCACGCTCGGACCGAACGCCCGCTACTACAGCACGGCCGACACCGTCGCCGACATCGACGTGCTGCGGCGCGACCTCGGCGACAAGCGGCTGAGCATCGACGGCGTCTCGTACGGCACCTTCGTCGCCGAGCGCTACGCCCTCGCCCAGCCCGCGCACGTCGCCCGGCTGGTGCTCGACTCCGTGGTGCCGCAGCAGGGTTACGACCCGCTCGACCTCATCGCGCTGCCCGCCACCGCCCGCGTCCTGCGCAGCGCCTGCGCCGCGACGGGCTGCACCACCGACCCGGCCGAGGACCTGGCGACCACCGTGCGCACGTACCACAACGGCGCGCAGATCCTCGACGCGCTCACCAGCTACGAGTTCGCCGACGCCAACTACGGGGGCGTGCCGGAGGCGCTGCACGAGGCGGCGAACGGGAAGCCGGAGAAGCTCAACGCGTTCATCGCGACGGTGCACCAGGACGACGCCGCGCCGGCCGAGGCGCTCAGCCAGGGGCTGCACGCCGCCACGCTCTGCGCGGACGGGCACTACCCGTGGGGCACCGCGGACACGCCGGTGGCGGGCCGGGCGGAGGCGCTGGAGGAGACCCGGCAGGAGCTCGAACCCGAGCAGACCTGGCCGTACGACGCGGCGACGGCCACCGGGCTGGGCAGCCTGCTGGTCTGCCAGGACTGGCCGCGGATGGCCGTGCCGCCCTCGCCGCCGGAGCACCGCAAGCTGCCCAACGTGCCGGTGCTGCTGCTGGGCGGGTCCCACGACCTGTCGACGCCGTACGAGTGGCTGTACCAGCAGGCCGAGTCCACCCACAAGCCGGAGATCGTGATCGTCCCCGGGGCGGCGCACTCCGTGCAGACCCGGGCGGCCAACCCGCTCGGGCGCCAGGCGGTGTACGACTTCCTGCTGCGGTAGCGGCGGGGAGCGGTGCGCCGGGCGGCGGGTCCGTTCCGAACAGGGGACGGAACGGGCCTGCCGCCCACACGGGTTCGCCCCGGCCCCGCTGCCCGGGGCCGGGGCGCCCTCGTGCCGTTGACGGACGGCACGGGGGCGGGCTCTAAGGCCCGGTCGCGCCCCAGCCGTCCTCCGGCAGGGTGCGGTCGGGCCCCGGGCAGTCGGGGTGGTCGTAGCCCCAGAGGCCGACCTTGTTCAACAGCCAGTCGTCGAAGGCCGGTTGGTCGAAGTCGAGGCGGTCGACCAGGACGAGGCCGACGCGCGTCTCGGGCGCGGGCTCCAGTTCCAGGGTGCGCTGGCCGGGGATGTCCGGGTAGGTGATCGTCCGCCAGTGGCAGCCGGCGGCGGTGAGGGCGGCGGTCAGGTCGGCCTCGGTCACCTTGGTGTCCAGCGTCTCCAACCCGCTGGCGGAGCGCGGGAGTTCCAGCTCGCCGTGCCAGGCGGGGAGAGAGAAGGAGCGCAGCCGGCGGCAGGCACAGAAGACCGTCCAGGCGTCGCCCCAGCCGAAGGCGTGCGGCCAGCGCTCGCCCTTGTGGAGGCGCCCGCCGTCCCAGGGATCGCCGTGGCGGGCGGCGAGTTCGGGCAGGGAGGCGCCGAGGCGAAGGCCGGCGTAGTCGCCGGTGGCGGCGAGGGCGGTGATCCGGCGGAGGAACTCCGTCAGCTCAGGCACGTGCGCACCGCCTCGATCAGCCGGTTGGCGCGGGCGTCGCCGTGGCCGATCATCCGGTTGGCGACGTAGCCGAAGCCGATGCCGAACTCGTCGTCGCCGAAGGCGAACTGGCCGCCGGCGCCGTCGTTTCCGAAGCTGCGGGCGCCGAGCAGCGGGCGGAAGGCGGGGGAGTCCAGGAGGACGCCGGAGCCCCAGCGGGCGCCGAGGTCGAAGCCCAGGTACCCGGCGCCGGAGGAGAGTTCGCGGGTCAGGTCGGTGACGGTGGCGGGGTCGAGCAGTGCCTCGCCGCCGTTGGGGCCGTCGTCCTTCAAGCCGGTGACGGCGGCGGCGAACAGGCCCGCCAGGCCGGTGGCGGAGGCGACGGCGCCCGCGCCGGGCAGCTCGATCGCGTGCAGGGCCGGGTCGTTCCAGCCGTGCGGCGCGTCCAGTCCGGGGAAGACCAGGGCGCCGTTCATCGTCACGATCCTGGTGAGCAGGTGCTCCGGGCCGGGCATCGGGCGGCGGCCCTCGGCCTCCACCAGTCGTGCGAGGTGGGGGAGTTCTTCCGCGGGGAGGCCCAGGTGGAAGGGGAGGCCCGGGAGTTCGGCGCGCAGGAAGGCGCCCGGCGTCAGCCCGGTGATCCGGCGGACCACCTCGCCGACGGCGAAGCCGAACACATGGCCGTGGTACTCGTACGTGCTGCCGGGCTCCCAGAGCGGCGGCTGCGCCTCGATCGCGCGGATCACCGGCTCCCAGGCGGCGATCTCCTCGAAGGAGAGCACCGCGTCCAGGGCGGGGATTCCGGCGCGGTGGCCGAGGATCATCCGGGTGGTGATCTCCTGCTTGCCGTGGCGCGCGAACTCCGGCCAGTAGCGGGCGACGGGCGCGTCCAGGTCCAGCCGGCCGCGCTGGGCGAGGAGGTGCGCGGCGAGGGCCACTCCGGCCTTGGCGCAGGAGAAGACCGGTACGAGGGTGTCCCGTGTCCACGCCCTGCCCGTCCGCTCGTCGGCCGTGCCGCCCCAGAGCTCGACCACCTTGTGGCCGCCCTCGAACACCGTGACGGCGGCGCCGAGTTCGGGGAACTCGGCGAAGTTGCGCGAGAAGGCGTCGGCGACGGCCCCGAACCGCTCGTCCGCCCAGCCCTGGTAGTCCTGCATCGTGTGTACCGCCCCGTTCCGCGTGCTGCTCTCAAGATCGTCGACCGGACCACGGTACGGGCTCGGCACGGCGCCCACGAGCGGTTTGCGGCGGGACGGGACGGGTGGGGCGAATGTGCACGAAGGAGGACCGGAGCGGCGCACGAGAAGTCGGCCGGGCCGACTTCCTGTGCGTACGGTATGGGGACGAAGCAGAAGAGGGGCGAGAGGAAACCGGGATGGACAAGGCGGCGCTGACCGCGCTCTGGGAGCAGCGGTGGCCGGGCAGCCCGCCGATCGGGCACGAGATCGAGGATCGCGGGCGGGAGCGCTGGGTGCGCTTCCACAGCCTGCCCGGGTCCAAGCGGTACCCGGAGGACGAGGGCGAGTACGCGATCCTGCTGGAGCGCCACAACACCGTGCTGGAGTCGCTGTTCGCGGGCGGCGAGGTGTACGTCATGGTGCCGCGCTGGACGGGCTCGGCCGAGGCGCCCGCCGGGCCGCCGGCCGGCGCGCACTGGCGCAGCTGGCTGCAACAGGACGATCCCGATCCGGAGTTCCGTACGTACGGCCACGTGTTCGTGGAGCGGCGGCCGTGGCGGCGCGGCTGCCTGGACGGGCTGCTGCGGAGGGTCGCCGACGAGGAGGAGGCCGGGGTGATCGTCACCGACACCGGGCTGAGGCGCCTCTACCACCCGTACGACGGCGGGGCCGACGTCCACCTCGTCTCGACGCGGGAGCGCGACGAGCTGCGGGACCGGCACGCCGGGTGGCTCTCCGGCCACCCCGGCGGGTGGTGAGGCGCGCTCAGACGGCGGTGGGCTCGTACAGGGGAAGGAAGTTGATCACGACCTCCTCGTACGGGTGGGCCTCGCGGACGGCCCGGAGGACGGCGGGGGCCTGCTCCTCCTCGCAGAAGGTGTCGATGCGGTACTCGGGGGCCTGGTGGGCCTGGCCCGGGGTGCCGTCGTAGGGCCGGGCGGCGGAGGTGGGGAGCCAGTGGCCGGTGATGGGCCAGGTGCTCGCGCAGCGTTCGTAGGCGCCGGTGCGGCCGGCGCCGGCGGTGTGGAGGGCGTCGAGGACCTGGGCGAGGTGGCTCTCGGGGACGGAGGTTTCGATCTTGAGACGGGCCATGCGGGGGACTCTAGGAGGGCCCCGCGGGGCGGGCAAGACGGGGACGTAAATGCAGGTGCGGGTGGGTGGGGAGGGCTGGTAGAACTCCCGGGTGCACAAGACTTTGGAGTTCTCAGACGCGGTCCGGCTCATCGAGGAGCGGGTGGCGGCCTTCTGCGAGGTCGTGGCGGCGGCCCCCGATCTCGGCGCGACGGTGCCGACGTGTCCCGACTGGACGCTGTTCGACCTGGCGCAGCACATCGGGCAGAGCCGGCGGTTCTGGGCGATGAACCTGGCCGCCGGGGCGGCGGACGCGCCGTCGGCGGAGGCCGTCGCGGTGAAGAACGGGGCGGCGCCGCAGGAGCGCGAGGCGCTGGTGGCGTGGATCGCCGAGGGCGCCCGGCAGCAGGTGGCGGCGCTGCGGGAGGCCGGGCCGGAGGGCGAGTGCTGGACGTGGTGGGCCGGCTCGCAGTCGCCGCGGAACGCCGGGGGGCTCGCGCGGCACCAGCTGCAGGAGATCGCGATGCACACCTACGACGCCCACCTCACGGTGGGTGACCCGCAGCCGCTTCCCGAGGAGATCGCGTACGACGGGGCGGACGAGTTCCTGCACACCTGCTGCTCGACCTCGGTGGCCTGGCCGTTCGAGCCCGCGATCCTCGACTACCACGTGGAGGACGGGCGTTCGTGGCGGCTGACGCTGTCGGGCGAGGGCGTGCGGGTCTCGGAGGTCGGCCCGGAGCCGGCGGACCTGACGGGCCGGGCCTCGGCCGGCCAGCTGGTGCTGTCGTACTACGGCCGGGTCGGGATCGACGCCCTGGAGCTGGAGGGCGACCGGACGGTCCTGGAGCGGCTCGTGCACTGGGACCCGAGCGCGTAGTGGACGACGCAGCCGGCGCGCCCGACTGGTTCTGGGACGCCCTGGAGGCCGCGCGCCCGCGCCTGACGGCGCTGGAGGCGTGGCTCGTCGCGCAACCCCGGGAGACGCTGGAGGAGTTCGCGCGCGTCTTCGAGGACGCGGCGGGGGAGCTGGCGGACTACTCGGAGGGCGTGAGCGTCGACGGGCTGGTCTGGTCCGAGGACGCCACCGAGGAGTTGTGCTGGTGGGTGGTCGGGCAGGGGCGCGCGTTCTGGCGCTCGGTGGCGACGGGGGACGTGGGCCTGGGGGAGGCCGCGCAGGCGTACCTCGGCCGGACACAGGCCGCCGTGGTCTGGGACGAGACCGTCCTCGGCCCGGAGCACCGGGGCTACCAGTCGCCGGGGGACCTTGTCTACGGCGTCTACCGGTCCCGCTTCGGGGTGTACATGGAGGATCTGTAGGGAGCAGGAAGTCGGCCGGGCCGACTTCCTGCTCCTTTGCTTTACGCGGCCGGGCGTTGGCCGAGCCACTGTTCGGCGTCCCACGCCACGAAGCGCTCCACTTCGGCGAAGCCGAGCTTCGCGGCGAGGCGCATCGAGGCGGTGTTGGCGCTCTGGGTGGTGAGCACCACCGGCTCGCCGGGCAGGGCGGCGGTGAGCCAGTCGAGGGCCGCCGCGCAGGCCTCGGTGGCGTAGCCGGAGCCCCAGGCGCGGGGCAGGAACAGGTAGCCGAGGTCGAGCTTTCCGGCGGCGGCCGGGCGGCTGTCGGCCGTCCCCCTCCGGAGGAAGATCTGGCCGATCATCGCCCCGTCGAGCTCGACCACGAAGCCGCCGGGCCACTGCTCGGGTATCTCGGGTGTTTCGCGCTCCAGTTCCTCGCGCGAGCGGGGGCCGCCGAGGTAGGTGTGCACCTCCGGGGAGGCTCCCAGCTCGATGAAGGCAGGGCGGTCGCGGGCTTCGGGTGCGCGGAGGACGAGCCGCTCGGTGCGGATGGGTGCGGGGGGCCAGGTGACGTGGCTCAGATGGTCCATCCGCCTCACGCTAACAGGCGCTCAGATTCGTGGGTTCCGCCACTTCGGCGGGCCGGACGGCGGGAGGGAGACTTCCCGGCAACGGCCAGGAGAAGGGGGAACGGCATGGTGAGCAGCAGTCAGCAGTACGACGGGATCGGTGAGGCCTTCGAGGGCTTCAAGACGCTCCCGATCACCCGGTACGGGGAGGTGCCCGGGTTCCTCGGGCTCGTCGGGGATGTGGAGGGGCGGTCCGTGCTCGACATCGCCTGCGGAACGGGCTTCTACAGCCGGGAGTTGAAGCGCCGGGGCGCGTCGAGGGTGCTCGGGTTCGACATCTCGTCGGCGATGGTCGACGCGGCGCGGGCGCTGGAGGAGCGGGAGCCGCTGGGGGTGGAGTACGAGGTCGGGGACACCGCAGAGTTGCGGAGCTTCGAGGAGCCCTTCGAGGTCGCGGTGGCGGTCCAGGCCTTCAACTACGCGGAGGACGTCGCCGGCATCGAGCGGATGCTGCGCAACGTCCACCGGAGTTTGCGGAAGGGCGCCGGGTTCTATCTGTTCGGGCAGAACCCGGAGTACCGGTTCGACGGGCCGTCGCTGGCCAAGTACGGGTTCCTGTGCGAATCGTTGGGCGAGGAGACCGAGATCGGCCCGCGCGTGAGGGTCACGGCGCTGCTGGACCCGCCGATCTCGTTCGTCGCGAACCCGCCGAGCAGGGAGGTCTACGAGAGCTGCCTGCGGGCGGCGGGGTTCGGCGAGGTCGAGTGGGTGCCGCTGGAGGTCTCCGCCGCCGGTCTGAGGGAGTACGGCGAGGAGTTCTGGGACGAGTACGTCGCCAACCCGCCGCTGACGATGCTGCGTTGCGTGGCGTGACGGGCGGTCAGGCGTAGTCGGCCGGAGGCTGGGCGAGGCCCGGGCCGCCGGTGTGCGGGGTGGGGACGTAGTCCTCGGGCGGGGTGGGGAGGGCCTGGAGGCAGGCCGGGGAGCAGGCGTTGACCAGGAGGGGCAGGACGTCGGCGGCGACGCGGAGCGAGATCCAGGCCTGGTGGACCTCGGCGCTTTCCAAGGAGCGGTCGCAGACGCTGCACGTGCGGAGTTCGGTGAGGTCCTGTTCGGCGGCCGGGAGCGCCGGGAACGGCGGGCGGAGCTTCTCGTTGCCGTAGAGGGCGCGGGTGCTCACGGTGCTGCGCCGCAGGTTGGGGCACCTGGTCAGCTCGTACGGGTACCAGTGCAGCCGGTAGGAGGTGTACGGGGTGAACTCCTCCAGGCTGGTCATGGCGCCGATCTCGGGAGGGAGGCGGACCAGGTTGCTGCCGTAGAGGTTGAGGTGCTTGACGGCGGTGAGCTTCGCGATGGTGGGCGGCAGGGTGACGATCTCGCGTCGGTCCTGGGGGCTCAACTCCGCGAGCGGCCGGAAGACTTCCCTGCCGTCGGCGGCGGCCTCGTCGATCAGGGTCAGGAGATGCTGCCAGGCCGGGGACGAGGTGTCCTGGCGCTCGGCGTGGAAGCGCACCCGCCGCCGGTTGCTCACCTCGTGCTGGTCGAAGCACGTGCATATGTCGCGGGAGAGCGGTGCCGGCTCCGGTTCATTCGCCATGGGCTCTTTTGTACAGGAGGCCGACGGTTGCGGGGGGGGGGCGGGGGGGGGGGCGCCCCCGGCGCCCCCGCGGCCGGGCGCCCGGCGCCCCCCCCGGCCCCGGGCTGGGGCGCGGGGCCCGGGGGGGGGGGGCGGCCCGCGGGCCCCCCCCCCCCCCCCCGCAACCGGGTGTGGAGCTCCGGCCACGCGGTGGGACCGCGTGGCCGGAGCGGGGTCAGGCGGTGAAGCGGGGGTCGCGGGCTTCGATGGCTTGGATGAAGGCGGTCCATTCGGCCTGGTCGAAGGCGAGGTGGGGGTGGTTGGGGTTCTTGTCGTCGCCGACCCAGACGTCTCCGTTGTCGAAGCGTGCGATGACCACGCAGTCGCCGTTTCCTTCGCCGGAGAAGGGTGACTTGACCCAGGCAGCGGATGCGGGCTCGTGGTTGTAGGGGTTGTGGCGGTCGCGCATCGAGGCCTCCCGGATGGCTAGGCGGTGAAGCGGGGGTCGCGGGCTTCGATGGCTTGGATGAAGGCGGTCCACTCGGCTTGGTCGAAGGCGAGGTGGGGGCGGCTGGGGTTCTTGTCGTCGCCGACCCAGACGTCTCCGTTGTCGAAGCGTGCGATGACAACGCAACTGCCGTTGTCGTCGGCAGAGAAAGGGGACTTGACCCACTCGGCGTCGGTGGGCTCGTGGTCGTAGGGGTTGTGGCGATCGCGCATCTGGGCCTCCTGGTTGGTCAGGCGGTGAAGCGGGGGTCGCGGGCTTCGATGGCTTGGATGAAGGCCGTCCATTCGGCCTGGTCGAAGGCGAGGTGGGGGCGGCTGGGGTTCTTGTCGTCGCCGACCCAGACGTCACCGTTGTCGAAGCGAGCGACGACCACACAGTTGCCGTTGGATTCGCCGGAGAAGGGAGACTTGGCCCAGGAGGCGGAGGCGGGGTCGTGGTCGTAGGGGTCCTGCTGCTCGCTCACGTGATCTCTTCCAACTTGCGTTCAAGGGCGGCAACGGTGGCGTCAGGCGAAAGCGCACACCGCTTCAACCGGGCGAATGCGCGTTCGGCGCGGCGAACCTCGCGTCCCGATTTACGCGGGAGCATACCGCCGACTGCTTCTACGAAGGTGAAGCCCTCTCCGGGCTCTCCTGGGAAGCGAAGAAGCGTGAGCCCAGATGCCAGAATCCCGGGTCGTCCGGCGCTCAACGGGACCATGCGAACAGTAACGTTCGGGTACTGAGCCACCTTGATGACGTGCCGGATCTGACCAGCGAGAACTTCCTCGTCGCCGCCGACCAGCAGGGCGACCTCTCCGAAGTAGGCGTCGAGTTCGAGCAGCGGGGCATCAGTGAGGCGACGCTGGCGCAGGATGCGGATCTCGGCAGCGGCCTCTGTCTGGTCTTCGCTGAGACCGTCAAGACCAGTGGCAATGATCTCGCGGGCGTAGTCCTCGGTCTGCAACAGGCCCGGGAAGGCCGACAGGTAGTAGTCGAGCATCCGAGTTGCATCGGATTCGAGGCTCAGGTACTCGGCGAAGGCCGCGCTGATGGTGTCGGCGAACTCGTGGTCCTGCCACCACTGCCGCGAGGGGCTGTCGGTGGCGAGGGACTCGATCTCCTCGCGCTCAGGCCCGGAGACGCCGCAGTGGTCGAGGTAGGCGGCCAACTCGGCTGCGGTGACCGGCAGTAGCGCTCTTTCGATCTTGCTGAGGCGGGCCGGGTTCCAGCCCTTCAAGCCGGCCGTGACCTCGGCAAGCGTCTTGTTGTTCTCCGTTCGCCATGCTCGTAGCTCGTCTCCGAGCCGGATCTGCCTGATTGCTGACGGGTCCGTGCTCAACATCCCTCCCAAGTCGGGCCCAGTCTCGCTGTTGAGGCTGCGGGGACTCAAGCCAACTCCATGATCAACTAATTTATTTTCTGCTTGTCGCCGTTCGGGTTGCAAATTCGATTTCCAGTACTCCACACTCAACGTGACCGCTTGAACACGCCACTGAAGGTGTGGGGTGACTCATGTCCACCTTGCGTAACCCGGTCCTCCGAACCTGGGAGACCGTCCTCACCGAGCACTCGACCTCGGTCCGTACCGCCCGCCAACTCATCCGCGAGCGCCTCAACTCCTGGGGCTGGACCGGCGAACCGGTCGACGACCTCGTCCTCATCGCCTCCGAGCTCGTCACCAACGCCGTCGTCCACGCCTGTCGTGGCCGGGGTGAAGTCCGGCTCTCCCTCCAGGAGTTCGACGGCGACTGCCGGCTCGAAGTCTGGGACGCGCACAGCAGCCTCCGCGTCCGCCGCCCCCACCCGCGCCGCTTCGCTGAAGGTGGGAGGGGCCTCGAACTCGTCCGTCAACTGTCCTGCGACTTCGGCGTCGTCGTCCGCCAGGGCGCGGGCAAGCGCGTCTGGGCCCGCGTCCTCCTCACGCCCACCAACGACCGTCCCCCGCCCGGGAGTTGATCGCCATCAAGCTCGCCATCATCGTCGCCAGCCTGACCCTGGCCTGCTTCGCCTCCGAGCTCGTCCCCGCCCGTCAGCCGCAGGCCACCGCCGACGTCGTGTGGTGGACCACCCTGGCCGCCGCCCTGATGACCGCCCTCACCCGGTGCAACGACCGCACCGACGACGACGATTGACCCCACCGCTCAATCCCTGGAGCCCCCGGTGCCCAACCTCCACCCCGCCGCGATCGCCTTCCGCGACCCCGACGCCCTCCTCGACCGCTGCCGCATCGGCGGCGTCCGCAGCCTCTACCGCGAGCCCGGCTACGAGTCGTGCGCCGTTCTCCCCACCGGCGAGTGGCACCCCCTGCACACCGACGCCCCCGCACGGTACGCGCCGAACCTGTTCACCAAGGACGGCGGCCTCGTCGAGTTCTTCCGCCTCCCCGACACCGTCACCGACGCGCACTCCCTCGCCGCCCTGGTCGGCGAGTTGGGCGACCCCTTCCCCGTCCCGCTCCTCCCGACCGACGACCCGCCCGCGAACCCGTCACCCACCGGCTGCCGGAGACGGGCCTGCGCCCCGGCCTGCACATCGACAACCGCCAGAACCTCTCCTACCGCGACTGCCGCGATGCGCGCCGACGCCTCTGCGCCAACTTCGGCCCCGGCGCCCGCTACCTCCTCCTCGCGACCACCACCATCCTCTCCGTCTGCGCGGGCGTGCGGGACCACTACGAGACCCACCACCCGCACACCCGCGACCTCTGGAGCTACCTCGGCGCCAAGAGGCCCGTGTCCGTCCTGCGCCTGCGCGTCGAGCCGGGCGAGGGGTGGATCGCCCCGACCGTCCTCCTGCCCTTCGACGAGTCCACCGAGGGCGAGGACCTGCCCTCCGCCACGGCCTCCTGGCTCGGGCACTGGGAGCGCGGCCTCTTCGGCCCGCTCTTCTGATCCTGACGCGCACTCACTCTCCGTGCACGCCCCGAACGGGGGGCGGGCGGGCGCCGCCCGGTTGCGCACCTTGGAGTGCGCCGAGGCTGAGGGGCGCGTACGAGAAGCCGCGCGCCCTGCCTCGCGCCGCCAGGAGCGTGCGGGAGCATTCCGCTTGCGTGTCAAGCCAGTTGACGATCCGATGGGTTAGCATCCGATGGCGTCGACTCGCGCAGGGGGTGGAGCCGTTGCCGTTCGGATTCGGTCGGAAACGCAGCAAGCCGGAACCCGTGGACACCGATGCGCCGGCCGCCGGGCCGGTGATCGCCTACACCTACGCCCTCCAGTACCTCGCGAAGGGGGCCGGTGAGGACGAGAAGGTGTGGAAGACCGCCAGGACCGTCGCCGACGAGTTGGTGACCGGGGCGCTTCCCATCACCGCCGAGCAGCCCAGCATCGACCTGGTGACGGTGGGTCCGTACCTGCTGTCGCAGACCCTGTCGCAGATGGGGGCGGACGGGTCGACCTTCTACCGGATGCAGTTCTGGAAGGGCGACGTTCCGAACGACGAGCTGGACGCCACCGCTTCCTGCATGACGGTGTACGACACGTAGTCGTACGAGACGCCGAGGGGCGCACGGCTGTCCGTGCGCCCCTCGGCCGCACGCTTCACTCCGTGCTCTCCCGGTCGACGACCCGCAGGGCCGTGACGGCGGCGACGGCGTCGAGCCAGCGGGCGACCAGGAGATCCCCGTCGGGGTCCTCGACCACCATGGCGGCCGCATCGAGCCAGGCACGGGCGGTGGTGGCGGCGGGGCCCGGCAGGGGCTCGGGCAGGGCGGCCGCGAAGCGAGTGCCGCCGGCGCGGACGACCTCGGCGAGGAAGGCGAGGGCGCGGGGGAGCACGCCGAGCCGGTCGGCGGTGATCGCGGCGGCCACGGCGCCGTCGCCGAAGAGGAGGACGCGGTGGGGGCCGGGGTTCGGCAGGCCGAAGCGCAGCAGCACCTCGACGTCGAGGGCGGCCAACTGGTCGTCGCTGCGGGGGCGGTCGGTACTCATCGGGGCATCCGGACGCTGACGAGGGTCGGGTAGTTGTCGTCGGAGGCGCCCTGGAGGTGCCCGTCCAGGAAGTCGCTCTCGTTGACCCAGGTGGTGAAGCCCCACGGGTTGTGGACCTCCAGGCGGTCCCCGTCGCGGGCGACGACGATCATCTGGTGGCGGCCGTGCGGGCCCTCGGCGGAGAAGGGGACGGGCTTGCCCTCGTCGACCCGCTTCTCCATCTCGGCCAGGGCGGCCTGCCGCTCGTCCCGGGTGTGGAGGTTGTGGTTGTCGTACTTCGCGCCGGTGTTCTTGCCGATCTCGTCGTCGGCCGCGAGCCGGGACTCGGGGTTGGTCATGCCGTCGTCCTTGTCCGTGTCCTCGCGGGTGCTGTAGACGCGCTCGGACTCCTTGGTCCACCGGTCCTTCGCGGCCTGCCCGTTGTCGTACGCCGGGTCGCCGGGGTGGCCGCCGGTGGTGAGCTGGAAGGCGAACAGCGGGTCGACCATGGCGCGGCCGGTCACGGTGGAGGCGGCCACGCAGGAGTTGCGGTTGCCCTGGTCCCAGGTCACGCCCTGGTAGCCGGTGTCGTGCTTGCCGCCGTGGGCCGCGTCGAGTTGGACGGGCGAGATCCGCTGGGCGAGCCAGTCCGGGTCCTCGGCGTGGGGGCGGATCTGATCGTCGAAGGCCTTGATCTCGTCGTAGTTGTGTCCGGCGGCGAGGGCCTTCATCAGGTAGGCGCGTTCGGCGGGGGACTTGGTGTCGGCGAGAAGGGCGTCGAAGCGGGCGCGTTCGGCCTCGCTCATCCTGTCCATGAACTGGCCTGCCCTGGTCACGTCGTTGGAGGTGAGGAGGGTGGTGTCGCTGGAGGTGAAGGTGGTGTCGGCGATGACGAGCTTGTCGACGGCGCCGAGCCCCTTGTTCTTGAAGCGGCCGGCCAGGGCCTTGCCGGCGAGCGCGTTGAGCTCGCGGGCGGCGGCGCGGCCGGCGTTCTCCGCCTTCACGGCGGCGTCGAAGACGGTCTTGATGCCCTCCTTGGCCTTGGCGTGGGCGGTGTGCATGGTGTCGTCGTCCCAGTGGAACGGGTCCGGCGCGTCGGAGACGGTGATGTCGTGGAGGAGTTTCAGCGCCTCGCGCAGCGGCGGCTCGCCCTTGCCGTGCAGGGTCTGGGCCTCGCGGAGGGCGCCGGCGAGGGTGACGAGCTGGTAGCGGCCCCGGTTGAAGGAGTCGCGGCAGTTGCCGAGGTCGTCGGCGGAGGCCTTGACCACGGCGGCGGCCTTCTCGCCGACCTGGCCGGTCCAGGCGTCCGGCAGGTGCAGGGTGCCGACCTTCGTCACGGTGGTCCGCACCTCGTCGAGGTGGTCGGCGGCCGTGCTGTAGGCGGCGGCGAGGCCGTCGAGCCTTCCCGGGTCGCCCTTGGGCGGGGAGAGGCGCAGGGCGTCGGCCACCGCGTACTTGAGGTCGCCGGCGCCCCACATGCCGTGGGACTCGTCGATGGTCCTCTTGAGCTTCTCGACCTGCTGGCGGTGGCTGCCCGCCGCGCCGGGGCGGCCGGGGTAGGGATGGTCCGGCACGTCAGGCCCCCTGGTACTGGCGGCCGACGCCGTTGTCGGTGGCCGCGTAGTTGGCGACGGTGCCGTGCACCTTGCCGCCGAGGTCCTTGAGGGCGTCGACGTTGACGTCCAGCTCGTCCTGCCAGGCGGACCAGAAGGCCTTCGCGGCGTCGCCGGCGCCGTACTCGCCGAAGGTGTCCTCGCCGGACATGGCGAGCTTGCCGAGCACGTCCTTGACGGAGCCCACGTCCCCGCCGGCGGCTATCAACTGGTCACCCGCGTCCCCGAGTTTCTCCGGATGCGCGCTGAACCCCGACCCGGCGCCATCGCTGACCATGGTGCCCCCCGTTTCCCTGATGACGGTCCGTAGATCGCTCACAGAGTAGCGCCCCGGCCGCGCGGACCGGAGCGCCCGGCTCCCCATCTGCCGGGCGCGGCACGGGGGTTGCCGTGCCGGGGGCGGCGGGCGCGGGCCGGCCGGCCCGCGCTCACCACCACCTACGCCCGGGTGCAGCGGGAGGGGTGGAGGCGGCCGGTGGCGGCGAGCCAGGTGACGAAGGCGGCGAGGACGATCCAGCCGGGCCAGCCGGTGAGGCCCATGGTGAGCGGGTCGAGCGGGGAGTCCGGGGTGGCGAACCGGCGGACGGCCGAGACGCCCATGGTGCTCGCGAAGGTGTGCGCCAGGACGGCCGGGACCACCGAGCCGGAGCGCAGGCGCAGCCAGGTGAAGACCGGCAGGACGAGGACGCAGCTCAGGACGAAGGCGGGCACCGCCACGTACCAGGGCCGGCCCGGGTACTGGCCGCCCATCAGCAGGGGCGGCAGGTGCCAGAGGGCGAAGGCGGTGCCGGTGAGCAGGTAGGCGCGGACGAGGGAGGCCGTGCCGCCGGGGCGCAGGAGGCGGGGGAAGAGGAAGCCCTGCCAGCCGAGTTCCTCGCCGAAGAAGAGCGGCAGGGAGACGACCATGTTGACGACGCCCTGGAGCACCCAGGAGGAGGCGGCGCCCGAGGTCATCACGCCGAGCCCGGCGAAGGGGTAGCCGCCCGCGAGGGTGCCGAGCGCCAGCGCCGCCGCCGTCAGCCCGCCGAGGACGCCGATCGGCAGCAGGCAGGCCCGCACCGCGCGGGCCCGGGGCAGGTGCAGGGCGAGGGCCGCGCGGACGCTGCCGTCGCGCTCGACGAAGCGGACCACCAGAAGCGCGGCCAGTGCCGGGGCGAACATCGCCGCGCCGATGCACAGTTGCTCCCTGAGGCCGGTGCCCTCCCGGGCGGAGGAGCGCTGGTACCCGTCGGACAGCAGCGGGGCCATCGCCGCCCACATCCCGGCGTTGGCGAGGGCCAGGTAGACCAGCAGGCCGAGCCTGCGGCGGGAGATTGGCCGAAATCGTATCCGTGTCGTCATGCCGGGGACGCTACGGACCCGAACGGCGGCGGGGAACGAACTCCTCTGCCGTTCACGGGGGTTGTGCGGTGCCGGAGGAGGGTGCAGTTCTCGGGCTGTACGGCGGCGACGATACCTGGTAGGGGGCCGAGTGGCGGGATCGTTTCGGTCGGAGCGGCGACCGTTTCCGCGGGGCCGTTGGAACCCCTCAATTCACAACTGCTTTGCCGATCAAGCACGATGGAACAACAGGATCTCCCGTTGCCGCAGGTCAGGCGGCATACGTTCGATTTTGCCGTCGGCTGAAAACCGATTGTGTGATGGCTTGTTCGGGGTGGACAGCCCCGACGCTCCGTGTCATCCTCGTCCATCGGGGGTCGAAGGTATTCCACGTTTTCATCCGGGAATTCATATGCGGCAATTTCGACAGACGCTGTACCGGCCCCACGTGAACATCAGGTGCCGTTTTCGACGGCCGGGGGGCTGAGTAACCGCCCAACGGGCTCCAACGTCCCGTTTTCCATCTGGAAGTTCGAGCATCGGGCCAGGAATGGGCCCTTGGGCTTGGCTGGGAATCTGCTGGTCCCGACCAAGATCGCCGATCATATACTTCCTTGTCACAACCATGACAATCACCCCAAGGCGGCAGCATGCGCATTCCCCCTGCGGACATTCTCGGTATCGGCGCGGTCAGCGGATACGGCTGGTCCATGGACGAGTTGTGGTCCGGCCTGCTGTCGGGGAACACGTCGATCGCCTCGTACAGCGACTTGGGCGGGCAGTTTCCGGATCCGTGCTGGCTCTCCCGCCTTCCTGAGGGCGGCGACCCGGATTCGGGGAGCACGCGGTACGGGCGCGCGGTGACCGCGGCGGCCGACGAGGCCATCGCCGACGCGATCGGCCGTGGTTGGCGGCCGGGGGAGAGGGTCGCCCTGCTGTACGCCACGACCGGGGCGGATCGCGAACTGTGGCGGCAGCGGTACCTCGGGCCGGAGCCGGGCAGCCCCCGCCGCTGGTTCGTCGAGCAGGTGTGGACCACCCCGGCGGCCCGGGTGATCAACCGCTACCAGTTCCACGGGCCGTCCATGGTCGTCAGTGCCGCGTGCGCGTCCGGGCTGCACGCGATGGCCCTCGGACAGCGCCTGATGGCGACCGGGGACGCGACGGACGTGGTGGTGGTGTCGGCCGACGTCGGCTTCGACGGCGAGGAGATACGAGCCTTTGCCAATCTCAACGCCCTGGTCTACGACTCCCCGCCCCAGGAGGTGTGCCGGCCGTTCCACGGGGACACCCGGGGCTTCATCATGGGCGAGGGGGCGGCGGCGCTCGTGATGGCGCCGGCGCGGCAGCCGGGCGTCGAGGCGCACGTTCGCCTGTTGGGCTCCGCGATGGGCAACGACGCGTACCACCCGGTCTCCATCGAACCGTCCTTCACGCACCTCCTCGGCGCCATGGACACCGCGCTCGACCGTGCCGGGGTGGCACGGGAGCAGGTCGACTTCTACTCCGCGCACGGCACGGGCACCTCGCAGTGCGACGAAGCGGACATCACCGTGGCCGAGCACCTGGGCAAGCAGTCGGTCGCCTACTGCTTCAAGCCCATGCTGGGTCACACCATGGGCACCGCGCCGCTGCTGGAGGCCGTCATCACGGCCCGGGCGTACAGCGAGGGGCTCCTTCCGGCTTCGGCGGCCGAGCCGGAGGCGCACCCCCAGCTGGCGCGCGGGCACATGCCCCACCCGGGCGGGATCACCGCCCAACTCGGCCTGGGCTTCGGCGGGAACGTCACCGCGGCCGTCTACGAGGACGTGCGCTGACTCCCGGGTCCTGAGGGGCGCGGGCCGGCCTCCGCCCGCGCCCCGGTGCGCGCCGGGCGGTGTCTGACGGGCGGCCGCGCTGGGCAGGCTCGTCGGCGCAACGATCTGTCACCGCATCCGGGAGGCCCTGATGGCCGCAGTGCACGAGTCCGTCCTCGACGCGATCGGCGGGACGCCGCTGATCCGCCTGGCCCGGCTGGGGGCCGGGCTGGCGGCGCCGGTGTACGCCAAGGCCGAGTTCCTGAACATCGGCGGGAGCGTCAAGGACCGCGCCGCGCTGTCGATGATCCTCGCGGCCGAGCGGGACGGCCTGCTGCGGCCCGGCGGGACGATCGTCGAGGCGACCTCCGGCAACACCGGGATCGGGCTGGCGATCGTCGGGCGCCGGCGCGGCTACCGGGTGATCGCCGGGGTGGCGGACAAGTCCGCGCCCGAGAAGGCGGACATCCTGCGGGCGTACGGCGCCGAGGTGGTGCTGGCGCCGACCGGGGTGGCGCAGGAGGACCCGCGGCACCTGTTCAACGTGGTCCAGCGGCTGGCGGAGGAGATCCCCGGGGCCTGGCTGGCCAACCAGTACGACAACCTGGCCAATCCGGACGCCCATGTGCGCACCACCGGCCCGGAGTTGTGGGAGCAGACGGGCGGACGGCTGACGCACTTCGTCGCGGGCGTCGGCACCGGCGGGACGATCACCGGCACCGGCGGGTACCTCAAGGAGGTCTCCGGCGGCAGGGTCACGGTGGTCGGCGCCGACCCGGAGTCCTCCACGTACGGCGGGGGCGACGGCAGCCCCTGGTACGTGGAGAGCATCGGCCACTTCCTGCACCCCGAGACCGTCGAGGACCGCTGGCCGCAGGCGTACCAGCAGGAGGTCGTGGACTCCTTCGAGCGCGTCCCGGACCGCGAGTCGCTGCTGACGGCCCGCCGGCTGGCGCGGGAGGAGGGCATCCTCGCGGGCCCGTCCTCCGGGACGGCCGTGGCGGCGGCGCTGCGGGTGGCGCGGGGGCTCGGGCCGGACGACCTGGTCGTGGTGCTGCTGCCGGACTCCGGGCGCTCGTACCTCTCCAAGGTGCACAGCGACGCGTGGATGCGGCAGTGGGGCTTCCTGGAGGAGGAGGGCGCCGAGGGCCTGCGGCCGCTGCTGGAGGCGGCCGGGCCGCTGGTGTCGGTGCCCGCGGGGGCGACGGTGGCCGAGGCGGTGCGGGCGCTGGGCGCCGCGCCGTACGGGGTGGCGCCGGTGGTGCTGGAGCGGCCGGACTGGCCGTACGGGGTGAGCCCGGCGGAGGTGGTCGGCACGGCGGACGGGGCGGCGCTGGCGGCGGGGCTCGCGGACGGCTCGGTGAAGCCGGACGACCGGGTGGGCGCCGTGGCCGGGCCGCCGCTGCCCGGGGCCGGGGTCGGCTGCTCGCCCGAGGAGGCGCGGGAGCGGCTGCGGGACGGGGCGCGCGCGGTGCTGGTGCTGGTGGACGGGAAGGTGGCGGGGGTGGTCGCGCCCTGATGCTCCTCAGGGGGTGAGAACGGCGCGGATGACGCGCTCCAGGGTCCGCTCGAAGGTGGTGTCCGGCGCGGCGGGCGGGCCCTGGGTGGCGAACGCCTGGGCCAGGTGCGGGTAGTCGCCGCTCATGGCCGCCCGGCCGAGGTAGCCCACCAGCTCCGCCTGCCACTTGGCGCCCGCCGCCGCCGTCTGCTCGTACTGGGCGAACTGGCAGATGAAGCCGTTGAACATGGCCATCGCCTCCATCCGCGCGCCGCCCGACAGGCCGGTGGGGGCGGTGACCGCCAGGAAGTGGTCGGTGTAGCGCAGCGCGTTGGGCCCGATGCCGGGGCGGGCCAGGACCAGGGCGGGCAGCCAGGGGTGGCGCCGGAAGATGGCGAGCTGCTGGTGGGCGAGGGCAGCGAGGTCGGCCCGGACGTCGCCGGTGGGCCCGGGCGGGAGCCGGTACTCGGCGGCGGTGGCGTCGAGCATCAGGTCGAGCAGGTGCTCCTTCTTCGGCACGTAGTTGTAGAGCGACATGGTGCCCGCGCCGAGCACGCCGGCGACCCGGCGCATGGAGACGGCGTCCATGCCCTCCGCGTCGGCGATGCCGATGGCGGCCGCGGCGATGGAGCTCCGGCTGTGGGCCGGGCGGGGGCCGCGGCCGGTGCGCTCGGGGCGCAGCCAGATCAGTTCCGGGGCCTCGGGCGGCGTCGGCCTGCCCGGTGCCTCCGCGGAGAAGGGGTCGTCGGGGCTGCTGGGGGTGTTGCTGGACGGCACTGGAAGATCACCTCGCGCTCCCATCTTAGATACGTACGGCGTACGTAGTACGATGTGCTCGCGCGCGCTTCTACGTACGCTGTACCTAGAGAAGGGCAGAACCATGTCCCCCGCCACGTCCCCCGCCATCGAGATGGCCGGAATCGGGAAACGATTCGGCGCCACCGAGGCCCTGACCGGCCTCGACCTCACCGTTCCCGCCGGCACCGTCTGCGGCCTCCTCGGCCCCAACGGCGCCGGCAAGACCACCGCCGTCCGCGTCCTCGCCACCCTCGTCGCCCCCGACCGCGGCACCGCCCGCGTCGCCGGGCACGACGTGGTGCGCGCCCCGGAGGACGTGCGGCGCGCCATCGGCCTCGCCGGGCAGTACGCCGCCCTCGACGAGGGGATCACCGGCCGCGACAACCTGCGCATCTTCGGACGGCTCCACCGCCTCGGCACCCGCCGTGCCCGCGAGCGCGCCGACGAACTGCTGGAGCGCTTCGGCCTCGCCGAGGCCGGGGACCGCCTGGTGCGCACCTACTCAGGCGGCATGCGCCGGCGCCTCGACCTCATCGCCAGCCTCGTCACCAGCCCGCCCGTGCTCTTCCTCGACGAGCCCACCACCGGGCTCGACCCGCGCAGCCGGCAGGAGATCTGGGGCACCGTACGGGAGTTGGCGCGGGGCGGCACCACCGTGCTGCTCACCACCCAGTACCTGGAGGAGGCCGACCGGCTCGCCGACGAGATCGTCGTCGTCGACCACGGCGCCGCCATCGCCACCGGGCCACCGGACAGGCTCAAGGCGGCGATCGGCAGCCAGGTGTCCGTCACCCTCGCCGATCCTTCCCAACTCGCCGCCGCCGCCGTGCTGCTGTCCACGATCGCCGGGGGCGGGGCGGCCCGGGTGGACGAGGCCGAGCGGACGGTGACCGCGCTGACGGCGCCCGGGGTCGCCGTCCTCATGCCGCTCCTCGTCCGGGAGTTGGACAACGTCGGCATCGAGGCCGAGGACGTCGCCGTCCGGGCGCCCTCGCTGGACGACGTGTTCCTCGCGCTGACCCGTGACACCGCCGAGACCGGCGCTGCTGCTGCCGCCGCCGACGAGCTGGGGAGGGCCGCCTGATGGCCACCGTGACCCTGAACGCCGCCCCGCGCCCCTCCACCGGGGGCCGGCTCGCCTCCGACACCTGGACGTCGATGCTGCGCGTCCTGCTCAACTACCGCCACTCGCCCGGCCTGTTGGCCGCCTCCCTCGGCGTTCCCGTGGTCATGGTGGTGGTCTTCGGGTACGTCTTCGGCAGCGCCATGCAGGTGCCCGGCGGCGGGGACTACCGGGAGTTCCTGATGCCCGGCCTGTTCGCCATGGTCGCCACCAACGGCATCATGCCCACCATGGTCGGCGCCGCCCGCGACGTCGGGCGCGGCGTCACCGACCGGCTGCGCTCGATGCCCGTCTCGCGCACCGGCCTGCTGCTCGGGCAGAACCTCGCCGACCTGCTGGTCAGCGTCCTCGTCCTCGCCCTGCTCGCCCTCGTCGGGCTGGCCGCCGGCTGGCGCGCCCGCCACGGACTGGCCGACGCGGCAGGGGCGTTCGGGCTGCTGCTGCTCTTCCGGTTCACGATGACCTGGGCCGGAACGCTGCTCGGCCTGATCGTCGGCAAGGAGGAGGCGGCCGGCCAACTCGCCGTCGTCGTCTTCCCGCTGGCGATGGTCACCAACGCGTACGTGCCCACCGGCGGGATGCCCGGCTGGCTGCGGACCGTCGCCGACTGGAACCCGATCAGCGCCGTCGTCCACGCCTGCCGCGAGCTGTTCGGCAACCCCGCCGCGCCCTCCGACGCCTGGCCCATGCAGCACGCCCTGCTCGCCGCGCTGCTGTGGAGCGCCGCGCTGCTCGCGCTCTGCGGGCCGCTGGCCGTACGGAAGTTCGCGACGCACGGCCGGTGACCGGATGACGCGCCCGGCTCCGTCATGTTGATGGACACAAGGGGTCGGTGTGGTTTTGGGTGGGCGCCATGGAGTACACCCACCTCGGCCGCACCGGCCTGACCGTCTCGCGCCTCTGCCTCGGCACCATGAACTTCGGCCCCCACACCGAAGAGGCCGACGCCCACCGCGTGATGGACGCCGCGCACGAGCACGGCATCAACTTCTTCGACACCGCCAACGTCTACGGCCGCGAGTCCGACGGCAGCCTCAAGGGCCGCACCGAGGAGTTCATCGGCCGCTGGTTCGCCCAGGGCGGAGGGCGGCGCGAGCGCACCGTCCTCGCCACCAAGGTCTACGGGGCCATGGGCGACTGGCCCAACGAGGGCCGCCTCTCCGCCCTCTCGATCCGCAAGGCCGTCGAGGCCAGCCTGCGGCGCCTGCAGACCGACCACATCGACCTGTACCAGATGCACCACGTCGACCGGGAGGCGCCCTGGGAGGAGATCTGGCAGGCGATGGAGGTGCTCGTCGCCCAGGGGAAGATCCTCTACGTGGGCTCCTCCAACTTCGCCGGCTGGCACATCGCCCGGGCCCAGGAGGCCGCCCGCTCCCGCAACTTCCTCGGGCTGGTCAGCGAGCAGTCCCTGTACAACCTGCTCGACCGCGCGATCGAGCTGGAGGTCATCCCGGCCCTGGAGCACTACGGCCTCGGCCTGATGCCCTGGTCCCCGCTGCGCAGCGGCCTGCTCGGCGGCATCCTGCGCAAGGAGCGCGAGGGGACCCGGGTGCGCGGCGCGATGCCGCACGCGAGCGAGATCCTCGCCCTGCACCGCGACCGGATCCAGGCGTACGAGGACTTCGCCGACGAGCTCGGCGTCGACCCGGCCGACCTCGGCCTCGCCTGGCTGCTCAGCCGACCCGCCGTCACCGCCCCGATCATCGGGCCGCGTACGGCGGCGCACCTGGACGCGGCGGTGGCGGCGGTGGACATCGAGCTGGACCAGAAGACCCTGGAGCGCCTCGACGAGATCTTCCCGGGGCACCGCCCGGCCCCTGAGGACTACGCCTGGTAGACCATCGTCGGATCTACCGGGCGTCCCCCGCGCACAGCGCGTGGTCGATCAGCGCGCTTCCCGCCCGCTCCTGCTGCTCGATGTGCGCGGGGGAGTCGCCCAGGGCCTCGGACATGGACACCACGGCGCTGCGCCGGCCGTCCGCGGTCACGCCGTTGAGGGTGATGTAGCCGCCGTCCCCGCCCTCGTGGCCCCAGTAGGTGCCGCCGCAGGTCAGCCGGCGCTCGACGAGGCCGAGCCCGTACCCGCTGCCCTTGCCCCACATCCTCGTGAGATCCGGGCTCACCTCGACCGTCGCCTTCATCTCGGCCAGCTGCGCGGCGGGCAGCAGGCGGCCCGAGAGCAGGCCCCGGAAGAGGAGGTTCTCGTCCCGGGTGGTGGAGACGAAGGAGAGGATCTCGTGGTCCACCGGCACCTGCTCGGTGACGTCGATCCGGTGCTCGGCGTCGAAGAACTGGTACGCCCGCGCGTGGGGCTCGGGCAGGGTCGGGGAGGTGCCGAGCCAGCGGGTGCGGTCCAGGCCGAGGGGGCGCAGGACGCGGTCCTCGATCTCCTGGTGGGCGGGGCGGCCGGTGGCCTTCTGGATGACCATTCCGGCCAGGATGTAGTTGGTGTTGGCGTAGCCCCAGCCCCTCCGGCCCGGCACCTTGAGGGAGTCGTCCACCAACTCGTCGCTGCTGTAGACCTTGTAGCGCTGGTCCTCGTACTCCTCCGGCGTGTTGTACCCGGGCAGGCCGTCGCGGATGCGGCTGGTGTGCTGGAGCAGGTCGCGCAGGGTGATCCTGCGGCCGTCGAGGTGCTTGCCCTGCACCCGCTCCGGCAGCCAGCGCTCGACCTTGTCGTCGAGGGAGAGCCTTCCCTCGGCCTCCAGTTGGAGGAGCACGGTGGCGACGAGGGTCTTGGAGGTGCTGGCCATGCGGAAGTACCCGTCGGGGTCGACCGGGCCGCCGGTGTTCACGTCGGCCGTCCCGGCGGTGGCGACGCTCTGCCGGCCGTCCGGCCCGATCACCCGCGCCTGGACGCCGCTGATGCCGAGGGCCTGGATCGCGGCGGTGTCGCGGCGCAGCTGCTGGGTGGTGGTGGTGGAGGAGGAGGAGGAGGACGCGGCGGGCCGGGCGACGGCGGCGGAGGCCTGCGCGGCGATCAAGGTGGCGGCGCCGAGGACGAGCGCGACCTGCTTACGGAGCGTCAAAGTCATGACGGGAACGCTAGTTTCGTGCACCAACGACGACAATCGGGTGCATCCCCGAGATCCGAGGGGTGCGAGGTCGGGGTCGTCTCGGGGGCACCCCCGAGATGTGGTAGCAAGGCGGACATGACGGAACGGATCGGTGAGCGGGCGGCCTACCACCACGGGGCGCTGCCCGAGGCGCTGGTGGCGGCGGCGTTCGAGGTGCTGGACGAGCAGGGCCAGGAGAAGGTCAGCGTGCGGGAGGTGGCCCGCCGGGCGGGGGTGTCGGCGGCGGCGCCGTTCCGTCACTTCGCCGACCGCCAGGCACTGTTGACGGCGCTGGCGGACCGGGTGCTCGCCGACTTCGTGGACTGGCAGGAGGCGCAGGTCTCGGCGGCGGGGGGCGGGTCGGCGTTGCGGGCGCTGGGCCTCGGGTGCGTCCGGTACGCGCTGCACCACCCGCGCCGCTTCGAGCTGGTGCGCTCGCGGGTGTTCGCGCCCGAGCCGTCGCGGGAGCCGGAGCTGCGGGAGCGGCTGGACTCCATCGAGCGGGAGTTCATCGACCTGGTGGTGGCGGACCAGGAGGCCGGGCGGGTCGGCCCGGGGGACCCCGCGCTGGTGAAGCTGGCGGGCCAGGCGCTGGTGTACGGGCTGGCGCAGATGATCGTGGACGGCTACCTCCCGGCGGACCGGGCGGAGGAGCTGGCCGTCCGGGTGCTGGACACCTTCCGTGACGGAATCGCCAACGTCCGCTCCCAGTAGCCGAATTGTGGCTGCGCGGAGCCTTGACCGGCCTCCCGGGCGCTGATGTAATCACCGATCACATGGGCGCGGGAACCGCCCCGAGGGAGGTCGGAATGTCCACCGGTACGGAACCCGGCACAACGTTCGTCCCCGAGAGTCCGCGCCCGGGTTCACGCCCGCGCTCGCTGTTCGCCAGGCCGCAGCGCGGCTACACCACCGCCGCCGCCACCGGGGACACGGTGGTGCTGCTGATCGGCATGCGGATCAACCGCTTCTGGGCCGTGCACCACTGGGGCCCGGTGATGTTCGCGATGTTCCGGATGCTGCACGAGCTGCGCCGCAGCCCCGAGCGCGGCCTGCGCGGGCGCATCCTGCTGACGGCCTCGCCGCGCACGTACTACGTCGTCCAGTACTGGGAGTCCAAGGAGAAGCTGTACCGCTACGCGAGCGCGCCGGACGGCTTCCACCACACCGTGTGGGGCATCGCCAACCGCAAGGTGCGGGAGGGGAGGCTGCGCGGGCACGTCGGGCTGTGGCACGAGACGTACATCGTGCCGGAGGGAGGGTACGAGTCGATCTACTTCGACATGCCCGCCTTCGGGCTGGCCGGGGCCACGGGGGTGCTGCCGGTCGAGGAGCGCGGGCGGCACGCGGCGCAGCGGCTGGCGTTCCGGTCCGAGGAGGGCCGCGAGGAGAGCCGCGAGCAGGGCCGCGAGGAGAGCTGAGCCAGGGCTCCCGAGGGAGTGTCGCGGGCCGACCGCCGCCCCGGCGTGAGAGCGTCATGGGATGGCGGAGAGGGCTGTGGCACCGGTGGTGCACGAGGTGCCGTACCACGCGCAGTGGGAGTCGGCGGAGCTGGTGCGCGAGATCGTCGACGGACGGCTGGACGCGGCGGCCGACCCGCGCTGGGGCCAGTCCGGCGCGGCCACCCCGGAGGAGTACGGCTGGTGGTCCTGGCGCCTGTGCGGGGTGGCCTGCCTGCGGATGGCCCTGGACCACTGGTGGGGCGTCGCCCCGGCCGCGATCGGGCTGGCCGGGGAGTGCGTGGCCGCCGGGGCGTACGTCCGCGACGGCGAGAGCCTGCGCGGGCTGGTCCACGTGCCGTTCGCGGACTACGCCCGCGAGCGGTGGGGACTGGCCGCGCGGGCAGCCGAGTTGACGCCCGAGGAGATCGCGGAGGAGGTGGCCGCCGGGCACCTGGTGATGGTGTCCGTGCACCCCTCGATCCGCGAGCCGCTCGGGCCCGAGCCTGTCCGGCGCGGCGGCCATCTGGTGCTGGCGGTGGGCGCCACGGACACGGCGGTGGTCATCCACAACCCGTCCGGCTTCCCGGGCGAGTCGCAGGCCTTCGCGCACGTGCCGTGGCGCGCCTTCGGGCCGTTCTACTCCGGGCGGGGGATCGTCCTCGGGCCGCCGGCGGGGATGGAGTCCTAGACCTTGACGGGCGTCCGCTCCTCGGCCTCCCGGGTGCCGAAGCGCCGTACGCCCGGGACCGCCGCCGTGCCCGCGCAGGCCAGCACCACGAGGGCCGCCGCCGTCAGCAGCGGGACGCGGTCGCCCCAGGCGTTGGCGGCCAGCGGCGCCAGGACGTAGCCGACCGGCGCCGCCGCCAGGGAGATCAGCCAGTCGTACGAGGTGACCCGCGCCAGGACGTGCGCGGGGAAGTCCTGCTGGACGGCCGTCTCCCAGACCGGGTTGAGGAAGCCCAGCCCGGCCAGCGCCACCGCGTACACGGCCACCGTGACGGGCGCGGGCAGCGGGATCGCGAGGGCCGTCAGCGGCAGCCCGTACAGGGCGAGGGCGAGGTTGCCGGCCAGGACGGGGCGCCGGGGCCGCACCCGGCCGGCGATCAGCGAGCCCGCCAGCAGGCCCACCGCCGAGGCCTGGCTGATGGCCACCCAGGCGCCGTCGCCGCCGAGGCGGGTGGCCGCGATCAGCGGGCCGAGGGTGAGGGCGACGGAGGCGGCGCCGTTCCAGACGCCGTGGGCGATCAGGCTGGTCCAGTACCAGTCGCGGGAGCGGACCTCGCTCCAGCCGTCGGCGAGGTCGCGGCGGAGCGAACTCCGCTCGGCGGACTTCCTTTCGACGGAGATCCGGCCGATCCGTGCGAGCAGCGCGGCGCTCAGCACGAAGGACAGGCCGTCGAGGACGAACGCCCAGCCGGGCCCGGCGGTGTACACCAGGACGCCCGCAAGGGCCGGGCCGCCGAGCCTGGCGGCGCTGAGGGCGGAGCCGAGCAGGGCGTTGGCGCGCAGCCGGTGCTCGTCCGGGACGGTGGCCCGGACGAGCGGGGTGGAGGTCGGCATGGCGAAGGCGGAGGCGAGGCCGCCGACCACCTCGGCGGCGGCGATCTGCGCCAGGCTCGGTGTGCCGCCCAGGAGTTGGACGCCGACGAACAGTTGGGACAGGGCGCGGACGGCGTCGGTGGTGAGGGCGACCAGGCGCGGGTCGAGGCGGTCTCCGACCACGCCGCCGAAGGGCAGCAGGAGCAGCCGGGGCACCATCGCGCAGCCGAGCACCAGGGCGAGGGCGCCGGCGGAGCCGGTGGCGCGGGTGATGGCGATGGCGAGGGCGGCGGGGACGACGGCGTCGCCGAGCGTGGAGACCGTTCGGCCGATGAAGAGCAGGCGGAAGTCGCGCAGGCGCAGCGGATGGCTAGGCATGCCCAGCAATGTATTTCGGTACCGAAATTTCGGCAACGAATATTTTTGTGCCGTATACTTCGCTGTCGTTCGATTGGGTGGATTCCCGGCAGACCGGCCCTTTCGGGCACTCCGTAGACTCTCGTGCCATGGCCGAGGACCCGCAGGAACAGCCGCCCGCCCCGCGCGACGCGACGGACGCCCACGTCGACCGCTGGCTCCCGGTACTGCCCGAACTCGATCCCGACATCGAGGGCGCCGTCACCCGGATGTCCTGGCTCACCAAGCACCTCGGCCGCGTCCGCGAGCAGGGCCTCGTCGACTACGACCTCCACAGGCACGAGTTCGACACCCTGCACGCCCTCGCCGGCCGCGGCGGCCGCGCCGCCCCCTCCGACCTGCGCGCCGACCTCAAGCTCGCCCCGGCCTCCGTCACCGGCCGCCTGGAGGCGCTGGAGCGGCGCGGCTTCATCTCCCGCACGCCCTCCACCGAGGACCGCCGCAAGGTCGACATCGCCCTGACGGAGGCCGGCCGCTCCGCCTGGCACGAGGCGCTGGACGTGGTGGGCCGGGAGGAGACGCGGCTGCTCGGCGCGCTCACCGCCGAGGAGCGCCGCGCGCTGTCGGACCTGCTGCGGAAGGTGACGCTGCTCCAGGAGGCGACGGGCGGGGCGTGAGCGGGGCCGGGCCCGGGTCCGAGCCCGGGTCCGTCGCCTCCGGGAGGGTTACGCGTTGTCCGGCAGGCCCGCCGGGTTGAGGGGCAGCTGGCTGCGACAGAGCGCCGAGATCGGCTTCAACGCCCCGGCCAGCCGGTCGAGTTCGGCCCGAGGGTAGTCCTCCCACACCCGGGCCGCCGCCAGGTCGGTGGCCGCCTCCAGCCCCTGGTGGCGGACGCGGCCCAGCTCGGTCACCGTCCCGCGCTCCGTCAGCCAGCCGCGCTCCACCAGGCGCTCGGCGGCGGCCTCCCACTCCTCGTCCGTCCACCCGCGCAGCGGCTGGATCATCTCGCGCCGCATGTCCATCGCGCAGCGCACCACCAGCGCCTCGCAGCCGTCCAGCCCGGCCGCCACCAGCGCGGCCATGTGGCCGTCGCCCCGGTGCTCGCGCATCACGGTGGCGGCCTGCCAGAGCCGCTCGTACAGCCCGCTCGGGCGGGGGAGCGCGGCGTTGGCCGCCGCCAGCACCCGGCCGGAGCAGTCCAGCCGGGCCGCGGCCTGCTCCAGGGTCTCGGTGACCTGCTCGACCTGCTCCCGGTCCACGTGTTCCAGCAGCCGGGACAGCGAGGCCGCCGCGCCCTTGAGCCGGGCGGCCAGCGCCTCCTCCGGGCCGGCGTGCGACCACACCTCCGGCAGGGCCCGCTCGACCATGGACGGCGCGAAGGTGAAGAAGGCGGCCGTCACCGGCGGCGCGTCCACCGCGCCCAGCGGGGCCGAGCGGGTGGCGAAGTACCCGCGCCAGACGCCGTGCAGGCCGGCGTCCTCGAAGGCGGCCCTGCCCTCCGGCAGGAAGTAGGTGACGGCGTGCACCGGCTCGAAGAGCCACCACAGCGCGCGGGCGGGGTGGACGAGATCGGCCATCGGGGAGCCTTCCTCGAAGGGAGCCCGCCGGGCGGATTCCCGGCTCGGCTCGGCTGGACTCGACTGGAGGAGGCGGCCCTTCGGAGCCGGCGCGGCGGGCGCGCCGACCCGTTGGTGCCCGGACCGCTCATGACCTGATGACCCCGGCGGCGCCCGGAGTAATCCCCGGCCCGCTGTGATGACCGTCACGTGGACACCGGGGCGTCCGTGGCCGCCCCGGCGGCGGGGCATGATGGGCGCAGGCGCCCGCTCCCGGGGCGCCCCAGCCCTCGCTCTCAGTACGAAGCACGAAGGTGGTCGGCCATGGCCCAGATCAACCCCAGCATCCTGTCCGCGGACTTCGCCCGGCTCGCGGAGGAGGCCGAGGCCGTCCGGGGTTCCGACTGGCTGCACGTGGACGTCATGGACAACCACTTCGTGCCGAACCTCACCCTCGGCGTGCCGGTCGTCGAGGCCCTCGCCCGCGCCACCGCCACCCCCCTCGACTGCCACCTGATGATCGAGGACCCGGACCGCTGGGCCCCCCAGTACGTCGAGGCCGGCGCCGGCTCCGTCACCTTCCACGTCGAGGCCGCCGCCGCGCCCGTGCGCCTCGCCCGCGAGATCCGCGCCAAGGGCGCCCGCGCCTCCATGGCCCTGAAGCCCGGCACGCCCATCGAGCCGTACGAGGACCTGCTGCCCGAGCTGGACATGCTGCTGATCATGACCGTCGAGCCCGGCTTCGGCGGCCAGGCGTTCCTCGACATCATGCTGCCCAAGATCCGCCGCACCCGGGAGCTGATCGCCAAGCACGACCTGGAACTGTGGCTCCAGGTGGACGGCGGCGTCTCCGCGAGCACCATCGAGCGCTGCGCCGAGGCGGGCGCCGACGTCTTCGTGGCCGGCTCGGCCGTGTACGGCGCCGAAGACCCGGCCGAGGCCGTCCGCCGTCTGCGGGACCTCGCGGACAAGGCCACCGCCGAGGCCTGGTGGGCCTGCGAGCACTGAGCGCGTGACGGATGATCGGTGCGGCAGGCCCTGACCCGACCCGACGTCCGTACGGTGGTGGACCATCCCATGAGCAACCTCGACCGCAAGCCCGCACCCACCACCTGCGGCGGCGAGGCCGCCACCGGCCCCGTGCGGGACCTGCTGACCGGGCGGGAGGTGCGGCTCGGCGAGAGCACGATGGTGCGCCGGCTGCTGCCCAACCTCGGGCGCCGGATGGTCGGCGCCTGGTGCTTCGTCGACCACTACGGCCCCGACGACATCGCCGACGGGCCCGGCATGCAGGTCCCGCCCCACCCGCACATGGGGCTGCAGACCGTCAGCTGGCTGCACCAGGGCGAGGTGCTGCACCGCGACAGCCTCGGCAGCCTGCAGACCGTCCGGCCGTACGAACTCGGGCTGATGACCTCCGGACGGGCCATCGCGCACTCCGAGGAGTCGCCACACTCGCACGCCCGCTACCTGCACGGCGCCCAGCTCTGGGTGGCCCTGCCGGACGCGGACCGGCACACCGGCCCGATGTTCGAGCACCACCCCGACCTGCCGGTGCTCGCCGCCCCCGGCCTGCGCGCCACCGTCATCCTCGGCACCCTCGACGACGCCACCTCGCCCGGCACCACCCACACCCCGATCGTCGGCGCCGACCTCGCCCTCACCGAGGGCACCTCGCTGCGGCTGCCCCTCGTCCGCGACTTCGAGTACGCCGTCCTCGCCATGACCGGCCGCGTCGACGTCGACGGCGTCCCCGTCGAGCCCGGCTCCATGCTCTACCTCGGCTGCGGCCGCCCCGACCTGCCCCTGCGCGCCCACACCGACGGCTCCGTCCTGCTGCTGGGCGGCGAGCCCTTCGAGGAGCGCATCGTCATGTGGTGGAACTTCATCGGCCGCACCGGCGAGGAGATCCACCGGGCCCGGGAGGACTGGACCACCGGCACCCGCTTCGGCGACGTCCACGGCTACGCCGGCCCGCGCCTCCCCGCCCCCGAACTCCCCGCCGCGCCGCTGAAGGCGCGGGGGCGGGAGAGGTGAGCGGGTCAGAGGGTGTGGAGGGGGAACCAGCCCTGGCCGCCGTACCAGTGGTGGCCGGCACGGAGGTGGTCGCCGACCGCGCGTTCCAGTGAGGTGCGCCGGGGGAGGTCGGCCGGGTCGGTGTCGGCGACGTTGAAGACGTAGCGGACGGGGTCCTCGTCGTTCGGCCGGTCGGGCCGGGGCTGGAGGCGGAAGCGGTTCTGGAAGGCGAGGAGGTTGGAGCCAGTCGGAAGGTAGTCGCCCAACTGCGGGTCGAGGAGCCAGGATTCGCAGTGGGCGACGGCGCAGGGCTCTTCCGGGAAGTGGCGGGGGAAGAACGCGCGGGCCTGTGCGAGGGAGGCCTCGCAGGCGGCAGGGGAGAGCGGGCCGAGGAAGTCGGGGAGGTGGAGCGCCAGGCTCGCCTCCCCGGCGGCCACCGGGAGCCACGGGGCCCGGAGGCGGGAGCGCTGGAACTGCAGGCGGCCCAGCTGGAAGATCTCCCCGCGAAGGTGCAGGCCCAGCCAGGACGGCGAGTTCACCCCGCCCGTGCCCTGGCGCAGCCGGTGGATCGCCACCTGCCGGCCGAGGTCGGCGAACGTTCGCCGGGAGACCTCCTCGGGGATGCCCCGGGCGCGATGCCGCTCGCGGGCCTGCGGCAGCGCCATGACAAACACCAACGCCGCCCACCACCGCCCCGCCGGACCGAGCCCCTCGGGCAGCCGGGGCACCCGGATCCCGCCGCCGACCACGTCCGGATCGGTGAACACCGCCGCCGCGCAGCGTTCGAGCAGCCACCGCCACTCGGCGTCGCCGAGGACCTCGTCCCACAGCCGGAGCAGTCCGTTGACCTCCGCGTGCGGGACCGTCAGATCCAGCAACAGCTGCGGGAGTTCCACGGCGGACGGCAGCACGGGCCCGCCCTCCGGCACCTCGACGGCCGCCAGCTCCCGGACCCACCGCGCACCGGCCTCGCTCTCCCGGAGCCTCGCCAGGAGCCCGCCCATACCCCACCCACCCGTCGTCTCGTCCGCTCCTGGAGATGATCACGGGTTCGTCCGCCCCCGCACAAGTCCCCTGGCGCGCCCGCCGGGGTGGTGGCGCCGGCGGGCGGATCGGTAGGGGTGGGGTTACTCGCCGTCGGGGGTGGGGACTTCGAGGCCAAGGGCGTTGAGGATGGCGAAGTGGACCTCAGTGTTGTCGAGGAAGCCGTTGAAGTCGTCGGAGCCGGGGCCGGAGGCGACGATGGAGACGTCGTCGACGGTGTGGACGCAGTTGGTCTCGTGGGGCGGGAGGTTGCCCTGCTGGAGTTCGGCGCCCGCCTGGTGCTGGGGGTTGGGGACGGCGTTGCCGGAGGCGGTGTCGATCAGAGAAGGCTGGACGGGGATGGGGTTGTGGGTGAACCCGTCGGTGTGGTCCGGGTGGTTGGACCAGCCGAAGAAGAGGCCGATCTCCGGGTTCGGGTCGTCGGGGAAGCCGTCGCCGTTCCTGTCCGTGTAGGTCGGGAAGCCGGCGTCGCCGTAGATGCCGTTGGCAGGGCGGCCCTGGTTCTTGCGGCGGTCGTGGGTGCCGACGATGCTCATCGAGTGGTTGTGGTCGGCGGTGACGACGATCAGGGTGTCGCCGCGGCCCTTGGCCCAGCGCTTCGCGACGCCGACGGCCTGGTCGAACTCGATGGTGTCGTAGAGGGCGCGGGGGCCGTCGAGCGGGTGCTCCTGCTTGTCGATCGAGGCGCCCTCGACCATGAGGAAGAAGCCGTTGGGCTTGTCCTCCAGTACCTTCAGGGCGGCGGCGGTCATGGCGGGCAGGGTGGGCTGGTCCTGCCAGTCGCCCAGGACCTCAGGCTTCCTGATCTGCTGGCGGTCCAGGTAGACGTTGAGGTTGCCGGTGTGGAACTGGCCGAGGAGCTTCTCCGGCGCCTTGCCGGCCGTGGCCGTGGCCAACTCCTTGGCGGTGGTGGCGACGGTGAAGCCCTTCTGGCGGAACTCGTTGACGAGGTCGCGCTCGTCCTTGCGCTTGGAGCCCTTCTGGGACTTCGGCAGCAGGGAGGCAAGGCCGCCGCCCATCAGGACGTCCGGGGTGCGGGCGGGGTCCAGCACCTGGTCCATGATCTCCAGGTACTCGGAGCGGCGGCGGGTGTGCGCCCACACGGCGGCCGGGGTGGCGTCCTGGATCTCGGCGGTGGTGACCACGCCGATCGCCATGCCGGCGGCGCGCTTGAGGAGTTCGGCCATCGTCTCGACGCGCGGGTGCTTGTTGGGGTCGGGCTCGTTGGACTCGTAGACGCCCATCGCGTTGACCGACGTCTTGTGGCCGGTCATGTAGGCGGACATGGAGTTGGCGGAGTCGGTGGCGATCGAGTCGGCGCCGGAGGTGCCCACGATGCCGCGGGCGTCCATCTGGTCCATCTCCAGCAGGCCCCGGTACTTGCCCTGGGTCATGCCCTTGGAGAGCAGCCGGGCGCCGGTGATCGCGGCGCCGCCCATGCCGTCGCCGAGGAAGAAGATGACGTTCGCGGCCTTGCGGCCGTGGTGGCGGGCGGAGACGACCTCGTGCTCCACCTCGGCCCGGGAGGTCTTGCCGCCGGAGGTGACCTTCACGCGGACGGTGTACGAGCCGGGGTTGGGGAACGTCACCTGCCGGTAGGTGACCTCCAGGCTGTCCTTGGCGGAGCTGCTGCGCACCGGGTCGTTGTGCAGGATCGCCTCGGGGCCGTGCTCGCCCTCGACCGATATCTCGATCTTCGCGGTGGCTGGGTCGACCTGGGAGGCCTCGACGCGCAGGTCGAACAGGGTGCCCGCGAGGAACTTGGCGTTGTCGATGGGGAGGATCCGGATCGGCCCGCCGCTCGCGCCGCGCACCCCGAAGCCCTCGGTGCGCTCGACGGCGGCGTGCGGGCCCGCGGCCTTCAGCGGGCCGATCGGCGCCTTGTCCGCCGCACCAGCCGCGCCCGTACCCGGCGCACCGGGCGTGGCCGAGGCGTTGCCCTCGCTCAGCCCCACGACGGCCACCGCCGCGAGCCCGCCACCGCCCGCCCGGAACAGTCCGCGCCGCGACAGCCCGCCGTGCTCCGTACCGCCCTCAGTCCGCTTGTCCCGCATGTCCGTCCGCCCCTCCACCGCGTGCACGAGCCGGGGACGGCACGATGGCCGTGGCGCCGCCCCGGATGAACAGCCCGCAATATGCCGTGTGCAGACGGACATTCGGGTGAAGTGCGCACGACGAGTGAGGATGCGGTGGACGAACAACCGGCGCGGTTCGGTAAGTCCCTTGATCCGACGGCTCGTTGGGGGCCAGGAGGTCGGCGGGCCTTTCGCGTCGGTCAGTCGGCTCCATGCTCCACCTCGGCTGAGGACCGGACCACCGGCACCCGCTTCGGCGACGTCCACGGCTACGCGGGCCCGCGCCTCCCCGCCCCCGAACTCCCCGCCGCGCCGCTGAAGGCTCGGGGGCGGGAGAGGTGAGGGCGGGTGCGGTGAAAATCCCGTGAACGATTTCTGGAAAAGCCTTCCGGCCGGTGCTCTATGTCCTGCAGAGCGCCCAGAACGGCGTCCAGGCCTGAATGGATGGCTTCGTTGCCGAACCGCTGGGTATAGCGGAGGTAAGGGTGGGTGCGAGGGACAGGCCGGCGGCGAGGATGATTGCCGCAAAAAGGACAAATTTCACTTATGCATATCCAAGCGATTGTTCCGAACTGGCTATCGCTCCGAGTATGCATCGGCGCACGTAGTTTCGAGTAATCCGCCCGTTCGGGGCGCCGGCTTTTGCTAGGATGACGGGCGGGCCCTATTCGGCCGCGCGACCGGGATCGGCTCCGAGTTGCAGTTCGGCCAAGCTCTCGCGGGCATAGGCCTCCTCCTCCATGTCTCCGATCTGCCGGGAGAGGGCCACGGCCCGGTGGAGGTGGTCGAGCGCGGCCGACGCGTGACCGAGTGAGTTCTCGGTTTGACCGAGTCCGCGCAGGGCGGTGGCTTCCTCGCGCTGCGCGCCGATGGATCGGGCGAGGTCGAGGGCGCTCCGGTGCCGGTCGAGGGCGGCGTCGAGCCGGCCGGTCTCCCGGAGTACGGTGCCCAAGCCATTGAGCGCGTCGGACTCGCTCCTGCGATTACCCGCTTCGCGGTAGGTGTGGAGTGCGAGCGTGAGCAGTTCCGCGGCGCGGTCCGCCTCCTCCGGAAGTGGCAGTGAATTCGCCAGGTTCACGCGGACGGTCGCGAAATCGTTCGGGGAGAGGATGTCCTCCCCGATTGCCAGGATCTGCTCGAATGCATCGCGGGCGGCGCTCGGATTTCTCGTGCTCAGGTGAATTCCGCCGAGGTTTCCGAGGATCAGGAGCTTGAGTCGTGAATCGCCCATTTCCGTCGCCAGGGGAAGGGCTTCGGTGAAGGACGCGAGTGCGGCCTCGTGATTTCCGGAGTTCAGGAGGATTGCGCCGATGTTGTTGAGGCTGCGGGTGCGGTTCCAGGTGTCGCCCGATTTCCGGTGAATATCGAGCGCCTGGCGCTGGAACGACAGCGCCGAGGTGAGGTCGCTCTGGTGCCATCGGATTTCGGAGAGCTTCTTCAGCGCCTCCGCCGCGCACGCCGTGTCGCCGCCCGAGCGGGCGATGTCGAGGGCGCGCTCGGCGGCCTCCTCGGCGGCGGGGTACCGGGCGGTGCGGATCCGGATGGCGGAGAGTGCCACGAGGGCGTGGCTCTCCGGCAGGCTCACGCCGTGGGTGCGCCAGTGCTCGGAGGCGGCCCGGTGCATCTCGGTGGCCTCGCGCCACAGTCCTTCGGCGTAGAGGAGGTCGGCGAGGGCGTGCGCGAGCCAGGCGGCCTCCTCGGGCATGCCGGTGGCCCTGGCGTGGTTCTCCACGGCGACGAGGCCGGGCAGCTCGGCCTTCAGCCACGTCCTGATCGAGGTGTCGCTCTGCCAGTCGAGCTCGTCGAGCAGGGAATCCGCGGGGGAAAGACCGGGCAGTGCGGGGATCTCCAGCCGGAGGCCTCGTGGATTGAGGTGGCGACCGGCTCGATTCGCCATCTGCAGAGCGAAACTGACGAGGCGTCGAATCGCTTGATCACGTTCCTCGGCCGACACAAGATCGACAGCGAACTCGCGCAGCAGGTCATGCAGCGCGTACCTCTCGGGCGAGATCTCTTGGATCATGTGCAGGTCGTGGAGGCACTCGAGGATGTGATCCGCTTCTCGCGCCGGCCGTCCGATCAGCGCGGCGGCGGAACCGAGGCCGAAATCGGATCCGGGGTGGAGCCCGAGGCGACGGAACGCCTCCTGCTGCACACCGGGAAGCCCCTGGTAGGACACGTCGAAGGCCATCGCCATGCTTTCGAATCCGTGGTGGAGTTCGTTCAGCCGCCCGCGTTTTCCGGACAGCCGACGGGCGAGGTGCTGAAGGGTCCAGGAGGAGTGGGCCTTGAAGCGGCTCGCGATGAGCTCCAGGGCGAGGGGGAGTCTGGCGCACAGGTCGACGACGGCCTCGACACCCTCAGGGTCGTCGGCGCGTTCCTCCCCGACCAGAACGGTGAACAGCTCGACGGCGTCCTCCAGCGACAGGGCGTCGAGGAAGAGCGGGATGCAGGGGAGCGCGGCGAGCCGGTGGCGGCTGGTGATGAGGATGAAGGAGGCCGGGGTGCCCGGGAGGAGGGCGCGGACCTGGGCGGGCCCTCGGGCGTCGTCGAGCACGACCACGGCCCGCCGCTTCGCGAGGAGGTCGCGGCAGTGGGAGGTGAGCGCGTCCGGGTCGGTCGGCATCTCGGTGGCGGGGACGCCGAACTGTCTCAGCAGCAGGGTCGCCACCGCCTCGGTCTCCAGCGGCTGTTGAGCTCCGCCGTTCGCGCGGAGGTCGACGTAGTGCTGGCCTTCGGGGAAGCGGTCCTGGAGGAGGTGCGCGGCGGTGACGACGAGGCGGGTCTTCCCCGCGCCGGCCATCCCGGAGACCGCTCCGATGTGCCCGATCCCGCCGTTCGCGCCGGTCGTGCCGTTCACGCCGTTCGACCGGCCCCGTCGGCCCTGGTCCGCGGCGGACAGGATGCGCCGCAGCTCCGCCTCCCGGCCCACCATCCGGTGCAGCGCCGGGAGGTGGCTGCGCTGCGCGGGGGGCCCGGCGGCGGTGCCCGGCGGGGTGACGGCGCCCCTCGGGCGGGGCAGCACCTCGTGGAGCGGTACGCGGTGGAGGACCCGGTGCTGGAGGAGCCTCAGCTGCTCCCCGGGTTCGGTGCCGAGGTACTCGCGCAGTTCCCGCCGGGTCCGCTGGAAGACGCTCAGCGCCTCGGCCTGCCTGCCGCTGCCGTAGAGCGCGGTGATCAGGTGGCCGGCGACCCGTTCGTCGGTCGGGCGCTGCCGCGCCAGCGCGCGCAGTTCGGGGATGACGTCGACGAAGCGTCCGAGCCTGAGCTCGACCTCGAAGCGGACGAGGGTGGTGGCGAGCCGTTGATCGAGCATGGTGTTCCGGGTGGCCTGCGCCCACTCGCCGGGAAGCCCCGCGAGCGGGTCGCCGCGCCAGCCGTCCTCCGCGCGGCCCAGGACGTCGATCGCCTGACGGTCCTCGCCCGCGTCGGCGAGTGACCGCGCGCGGCGCCCGAGCTGGAGGTAGCGCACCCAGTCGACCTGCTGGGGATCCACCTTGAGCGTGTAGGTGTGCGCCTGGCGGACGATCTCCGCCGAGGGCCCGTCCGCGTCGGCCTGCTGCGCCGCCCGGAGCGCGGAGCGGAGGCGGGAGATGTACGAGTGGGCGGTGGCACGGGCCGTGGACGGCGGCTCGTCGTCCCAGAGCCGGGTGATCAGGGTGTCCAGCGGCACCGGCCGGCCGACGTCGATCGCGAGTGCCGCGGCCAGGCAGCGCACCTTGTCGGACTCGAGCCGCACCACCGTTCCACGGGCGGAGAGCTCGACCGTTCCCAGGAGATGGAACAACATCCGGTACCCCCGTCGCCGGTCGGTTCCAGCCGTCGCCCGAGAGCATCGCATGCGCTCCGGGTGGGGGCCATAGCACGTCGGGCGTCCTTGATCGGCCTGCTTCGGCGTGCTCTTCTTGGGTCGTCGTGCTTTGTGGTAATGGCCTGGGGGCGATATGGAACCACTGAACACGGATGAGGTTGAGGCGACTCTGCGCAGGGCCGGTCCCGCCTCGTTGGCCACCGTCGGCTCGTGGCTGCAGCATCTGCGGGGCGAGTCCGACGAGTTGCGGCAGGCGTGGTTGCGGGGGCTGACGGAACCGGACCGCGAACCGGTCCTGGCGGACCTGGCGGCGCTCCTCGTCGACCGGGCGGTGCGCAGCCCCGGGTTCGCCGCGGACCTGGTCAGGTGGCTGGCCCGGGGTGGAGGCGGTCGTTCCGACCGGTCGGGGGACGTCGGCAACAGCATCGTCGGGGCGAACGACATCGCGGGCGGCGTGGTCCAGGCGCGGGACGTCTACGGGGGCGTGCACTTCCGGATTCCCGCTCCGGCGCAGCTTCCGGTGCCCCAACAGCTTCCACCCGCCCCCGCGCACCTCTCCGGGCGCTCCCAGGACGTGGAGGAGCTCGTCGCGTTCCTCGGCGACGGCTGCTGGTCGGGTGGTCTGACGATCGTCCTGTCAGGCCCGGCGGGGGTGGGGAAGAGCGCTCTGGCGGCGAGTTGGCTGCGCGGGCTGACCGGGCGTTTTCCCGACGGCATGCTCTACGCGGACCTCCGCGCCCACGCGCCCGACGGGCCGGCCGACGTCGTCGAGGTGCTCGGCGGATTCCTGCGTGCGCTGGGCGTCGCGTCCGTGCCGGCCTCGCTCGCGGAGACCGTCGCGCTGTGGCGCTCGACGGCGGCGCGGCGCCGCATCGGGCTGATGATCGACAACGCGTTCAGCGCCGCCCAGGTCCGGCCCCTGCTCTCCGGCGCGGAGTGCTCGCTGGCGGTGGTCACCAGCCGCGCCCGGCTGACTGGTCTCGGCGTCGACGGCGCCCGCTTCCACCCGGTGGGCCTGCTCGACCGGGAGTCCGCCGCGGCGATCCTCGCGGCCCGGATCGGGGACGACCGGATGGCGGCCGAGCAGTCCGCGGCCGAGCAGGTGATCGCCCGGTGCGCGGGGCTGCCGCTGGCGGTCTGCCTGGCGGGGGCGCGGATGGCGGCGCGGCCGCGGCAGGCCCTCGCCGTCACCGCCGACGCGCTGTCCCGGGACGGCGACCGGCTGGACGCGCTGCGGGTCGACGGCGACACGGCCGTGCGGGGAGTGCTGGACGCGTCCTGCCGCACGCTCGCGGACGACCTGTCCCGGCTGTACCGGCTGCTCGGACTGCAGCCGCTGCCGGACATCACGCCGCCGGTCGCCGGAGCGGCCGCCGCCGTGCCGCCCGCCGAGGCGGACAGGCTGCTCGACGACCTCGCGGAGGTGCACCTGTTGGAGGACCTGGGCAACAACCGCTACCGGTTCCACGACCTCGTCCGGCTGCACGCCCGCACGTGGGCCCTGGAGAGCGAGAGCGCCGAGGCCGGCCGGGCCGCCTTCCGCCGGGTGCTGGACTGGTACCTCGCCGCCGCGACGGAGGCCGAGCGCCTGATCAGTCCGAGCCACCGCACCCTCGCCCGTGACTACGCCGAACCACCGGCGGGGCTGCCGGAGTTCGCGGACGACGCGGCGGCCCTGGCCTGGCTCGGGGCGGAGCAGGCCCACCTGATGGCGGTCCTGCGGGCGGCGGCGGCCGCGGGCGAGCACAACGCCGTGTGGCAGCTCGCCGACGCCATGTGGCCCCTGTTCCTGCGGCTGCGCCCCCACGACCTGTGGATCGAGGCGCACGAACTCGGGCTGGCGGCGGCCCGCCGTGCGGGCGACCGGGCGGGGGAGAACCGCATGCTGACGTCGGGTGGGCACGGACTGCGCAACGCGGGCAGGCCGGCCGAGGCCGCCGACTGGTTCGCGCAGGCGCTGTCGCTGGCCCGGGAGGAGGGGGACGGCCGCGCCGAGGCCAACGCCCGGCACGGCCTCGGGCACGCCCACCAGGCCGCCGGGCGCCTCGACCTCGCGGCCGAGTCCTTCGGCGCGGCGCTGCGGATCAGGGAGGAGGCCGGGCACCGGCGGGGCGCGGCCCTGGCGCGCCTCTCGCTCGGCGAGACGGAGCTGGCCCGATGTCGGCACGAGGACGCCGCGCGCCTGTTCGCGCAGGCGCACCGGGAGCTGGCCGACCTCCCGGACCCGTACGAGGCGGCGCGCGCGACGGCCTGGCTCGGCAGGGCCCACGGGGGCGCCGGCCGCAACGACTCCGCCCAGGAGTGCTACGAGGCGGCGCTGTCAGGGTTCCGCGACGCCGGTTCGCGGCACTGGGAGGCGCGGGTGCTGGAGTGGCTCGGGGAGCTCGCCGAGGCGGGGGACCGCCCGGCCGACGCACTGCGTCGGTACGGGCAGTCCCTCGTCCTCTACCAGGGGCTCGGCGCGGGGGACGCCGATCGGCTGGCCGGCCGGATCGCCGTCATCTCGAAGGCGTGACCGCCGGGGAGGGCGGCCGCCGGGACGAGGTCGGTCACCCTCCCCCCGGCGACGAGCCAGGCGTGCACCAGGGAGCCGAGAACGGCCGGCTGCCGGTGGGAGGCGGTGGTGCGCGGAAGCCGTACGCACTCGCCGGTCCGGGTGAGCACGACGATCTCGCGGCCAGCGCCGATCGCGGCCACCGCGCATCCGGGGAAGGCGCGCAGCGCCTCGGCGGCCGTCCGCTCGGCCGCGAGCGGTCCGTACGACCGGTCCGCCAGCGGTCCGTACGGCCGGTCCTCGAACAGCACGTCGGCGCACTGCCGGGGCCCGGCGCCGGCCCGGGCGGAGAGCGCCGTGGAGAGGTGCTCGTCCGTCAGCGGGCCGTGCTCCCCGGCGGTCGGGGCGCCGAACCGTACGAGGTGGGCGGGGCCCGTGGACGGCGTGATGCGTGCCGTCCACCGCTGCGCCCCGGCCCTGCCGAGTTCGACCAGCACGGTCATCGCCACCGCCCGCCCCCTTCTCCCCCCGTCAGCGGTCGCGGCAGCGGAACCCGTCCTCCCTCGGGTTCGTGAGCGGGCTGGCTCAGTTCCAGCACGCGGTACAGGAGCCTGCGCATGTTGCGCCCGAAGCGGCCGGGCTCGGAGGAGATCCGGGCGGCGATGGGCGCGTAGTCCGACCGCTGGTACTGCTCCTCGGCGTAGGCGAGCTGCTGGTCGAGCGGGCGGGCGGGCGAGAGCGCGGGGGCCGTCCGGGCGAGCACGGCCCCGGGGGAGCGGTGGTTGATGTCCTGGGACGGGAAGCGGGCGAGCAGGACCGGCGCCCGGGTCACGGTGGAGTACAGGGTGAGGGACCCGTGGTCCCCGATGACGAAGTCGGCGGCGGCCAGCAGCGGGCGCCAGTCCGCCTCGGGCGTGACGAGGGTGACGGAGCCGCGGGTGGTGGCCTCCACCCAGGAGCGGACCTGCCAACTCCCGTGGCCCGACCAGACGTTGGGGTGGACGAGCAGGGCCGTGCGGTAGCGCTCGGCGGGCAGCTCGGTGGCGAGCCGGGGGAACAGGCTGTCCGGCTGGCCGAACACCGAGCCGGTGCCCCAGGTGGAGCAGACCAGGACCAGCCGCTCGTCCTCCCGGATGCCGAGGGCGCGCCGGTACTCGGAGCGGTGCGCGAGGCTGGCGGCCAGCCGGTCGTGGTCCCCGTCGCCGACGACCTCCGCGATGCCCAGCGCCTCGGGGCAGGAGTCCGCCAGCTCGGCGAGGTCCTCGTGGTGGGCGAGGGCGAAGGAGGTGCAGTTGAGGCGGTCCTTCCAGACGAGGAACTCCCGCCCCAGGCCGGAGACGCTCCGCCGGCCGTCGGCGCCGACCGGCGCCAGCTTCTGGTGGCCGGCGCCGTGGGGGAGCCGGACCACGGGCCCCCGCAACTGGTCCACTCCCTGGGATCCGGCCGCCAGGACCAGATCGAACTCGATGGTCACCGCGGTCTCCCACGGAAGCACTGTTCCCCCGAGGGCCAGCAGGAAGCCGGCCACGCCGTCGTTGAAGGCGTGCGGTGCCACGGTGAAGACGACCTGGATCCTCAGGTCCGACCCGAGCAGCGCGAAGATGTCGCGCAGCCTCTGCGCGTAGACCAGTGTGTGGACGGCGACCAGCACTCGCTTGCACCCCGCCAAGGTCACCCAGCGCGCGTCCCCCTGCGCGCCCAGGCCCGGCAGTCTGATGGGATGGTTCACAGCCTTCCCCCCGGTTCTGTGACGAAGCCGGGTGTTCCGCCCGGCCATGGACTGGTGTGTCCGGGCCGGATGACGAATCCCTGCAAGGGACTTGCAGAAACCTTGGGATCACGGACGGGGCGGGGCGGGCGCGGTTTCCGGTGAGGTCAGTCGGCGTCGGGGAGGTGGATGCCCTCGTAGGCGAGCCACTGGGCGAAGGAGTGGAGGCCGTAGTCGAGGTCGACGGTGGGGTGCCAGCCCGGGGGGAGGGCCGTGGTGAGGGCCGGGGTGAGAGGGGTGGTGGGCGTGGCGGCGGGGGCCGGGGAGAGTTCGACGGGGGTGGGGCGGACGACGCGGTGGACGGTCTCGGCGAGGTCGCGGGTGGTGAGGGGCTTGTCGGGGGCGAGGGTGAAGGTGGTGGTGGCGGGCGGGGTGCGCAGGAGGGTGGAGAGGGCGGAGGAGAGGTCGTTGACGTGGAGGGGGTGGCGGGGGGCCTCGGGGTCGCCCTCGACGAGGATGGGGTGGCTGCGCAGGGCGCTCCAGACCATGCGGCCGAGGGGGGTGTGGCGGGAGGCGCCCGGGCCGTAGAGGTCGCCGAGGTGGAGCGTGAGGGTGGGCAGGCCGGGGCGGTGGACGAGCAACGGGCCGGTGCCGTCGGGGAGTTCGATGAGGGCGGCGGGTGAGGCGGCGGGGTCGGCGAGGCGGTGGCCGCGGTCGGTGAGGCCGCGGGCGAGGTGCTCGCCGAGGGGGGTGTCCGCGCGGGAGAGCGAGAAGGAGGGGAGCACGGCGCGGGGGCGCGGGCGGACGGGGCCGTCCTCCCGGGCGGCGAGGAGGCCGTGGCGGGTGAGGTCGGCGAGGCCGTCGCGCAGGGCGGCGATCTCCTCGGCGGTGCCGTTCTGGGCGATGCCGCCGGGGCCGAGGGTGGAGAGGCACTCGGCGAGGACGGCGGGGTCGGGCTCGCGCAGGGCGGGCAGGTCGTGGTGGACGAGGCCGGTGGTGTAGGCGGTGAGCCAGGTGCTCCAGGCGGTCTGCGGGTCGACGCCCGGGGTGGGGCGCGGCAGTCGGGAGCGGAGGCGGTCGACGGGGACGCCGAGGCCCTCCAGGTACTGCTCGCTCTCGATGTGCAGCCAGCGCGGGCGGCCGGGGCCGGGGAGGCGGACGTCGCAGCGGGCGACGCCGTACTTGGCGTACGGGATGACCTGAAGGTCAGTCAGTTGCAGTTCCTCGGAGCCGGGTCGGTCCTCGGGGAGGAAGCAGACGGAGCGGCGCGGGCCGCGGAAGGCGTTGCCGGAGATGCTGCCCTGGTCGTCGTGCTCGGCGAGGTTGGGCACGGCGACGAAGCGGGGGACGCCGGCGGCGCGCAGGTAGCGGTCCATCAGGATGTCGTCGGGCCAGGCGAAGAGGTGCCGGCGCGCGAACTCGACGTACCCGGCGGCGACTTCGCGCGGCAGGATGATGGCCACGCACGGGAAGTACTCGCCGACGGCGCCGACCCAGCGGGCGCCGGAGAGGGCGCCGAAGCGGACGGCGGCGCCGTTGCGGGAGTCCCAGAGGGCGAAGAGGGCGAGCGCGGCGTCCGGCATCGCCTCGACGGCCAGGCGGGCGCGCTCGAAGAAGGCGTCGGAGAGGATCATGTCGTCCTGGACGACGAGGTGGTGGGTGGCGCCCTCCTCGATGGCCGACCAGGCGGCGAGCGCGGTGCGCAGCACGGAGGGGCGGCCCGTCGGGTCCGGGTCGACGACCACGGAGAGCGCTCCGGGCGGGGCGTCGGCGGCGATCCTGCGGGCCGCCTCGATCCGCTTGGGGTGGGTCATCACCGAGCCGCTCGTGCGGTGGCGGGTCGGGCTGGTTCCAGGCATGTCCGGCGCTCCGCGTCTGATCGTCCCCATGCCTGCCGGAGGGGAAGGGACGGAAGCGCCCGTTCCGCTCCGTTCGGCCTCACGGGGACGCTACCAGGCGGAGATGACCTTGAAACAAGGGCGTCTTGATGACGTGTCAGGAGGGCTGAAAAGGCACTCTTGTCGTCTCCTGCGCACCAACCGCATGCTTTCGGGGCCACCGCTCCCGCGCAGAACCGGAGGGGAACCGATGAACGCGCCCAGCGTGCAGGCAGCATCCCTGGGGTCCGAATCCCAGGGCGCCGCATCAGAAGAATCGTTACTGCAGCGCCTCGGCGCCTTGCGGGACGCCCACGTCGTGGTCACGGGCGGAGGTGGTCTGGTCGGCAGTCGCGTCGTCGCGCTCGCACGCCGGGCCGGGGCCTCCGTCACCGTGCTGGACCGCTTCGACGCGTACCCCGAGGACGTCCGCGAGCTGTTCGGACTCGACCGCCTCGGAGCCGATCTGGTCGCGGGGGACATCTGCGACCGGGACACGGTGCGACGCGTCGTCAAGGACGCGGACTACGTGATCCACGCCGCCGCCTACGCCGACGTCGCCGCCTGCACCCGCCACCCCGACGTGGCCTTCGAGGCGAACGTGCGCGGCACCGAGACCGTGCTGGAGGAGATCGCCGCCGCCCAGGTACGCCGGCTGGTGTTCATCTCCTCGGCGGCCGTCTACGGCAACGGCCGCCCGGACGTGACCGGCCCGCAGGTGTTCCACGAGGACCAGCCGCTCGTCCCCGTCTCGGTGTACGCCAACACCAAGCTGTGGGCCGAGCACCAGGCCCGGCTGATGCTGGTCGGCCCGGACAAGGCCGAGTTCACCGTGCTGCGCTACTTCTCGGTCTACGGGGACCCGCAGATCCCCAAGCCCGGCAGCCACTCCTGGATGGTCGCCTGGATGGCCATGCACGCCCACCTCGGCCTGCCGATCCACCTCAACGGCGGCGGGGTCCAGGTCCGCGACCTCGTCCACGTGGAGGACATCGCGGCCGCGACCGTGCTCGCCCTCGTCGCGGAACGGGCGGCCGGGCAGATCATCAACGTCGGTACGGGCAGGCCGACTTCGGTGCGCGACGTGGCCGACATGATCTCCCCGCACTTCCCGGGCTCGCGCCAGATCGTCACCCCGCTCCCGGAGGGCGACCCCCTCGGCGGCTACGCCGCCACCGAGCGGATGCGCGACCTGCTCGGGTACACCCCGAGGATCGGCGTCCGCGAGGGCGTCGAGCGGTACGTACGCTGGCTCCAGGCCAACCCGCAGGCCGTCCCCCAGTGGCTCGCCGCCACGGCGGCCGACCGGACCGCCTGAGCGGCACCGGGCCCAACAGGTAGGGAGAGTGCGTGAGTTACGTCGGCTCGTACGTGTGGAAGCTGCGGCAGAAGGTGGGCAGCCAGCTGCTCCTGCTGCCCGGCGCCCAGGTGCTCGTCGTGGACGACCAGGGGCGCTGCCTGCTCCAGAAACGGCGGGAGAACGGCCTGTGGGAGCTTCCCGCCGGGGCCTGTGAGGAGGGAGACACCTTCGCGGCCACCGCCGTACGGGAGTTGGAGGAGGAGACCGGACTGCGCGTCGAGGAGGACGATCTCGTCCCGTTCGCCTCCTTCTCCGACCCCGACCTCCACACGCTCACCTACCCGGGCGGCGACGTGGCCCAGTGCTTCGCGCTGTGCTTCGCCGCCCACCGCTGGACGGGGAGCATCGCGCCCGGGGAGGACGAGGTGCTGCGCGCCGAGTTCTTCGACCCGGGGAACCCGCCGGAGCCGCTCTACCGGGCGACGGCGGCGGTGCTGGAGCTGTACCGGCGCTTCGTCGACACGGGAAGGTTCCAGGCCCGGTGAGCGCCGACGGACCCCTGAGGGGGGCGCGCGCGGTCGTGCCCTGCCGGGCCTGCCTGTCCGGCGAGGACCTGGACTGGCTGGGCGGCCGCAGCGTCAGCGTGGCGCTCGACCTGACGACCACGGTGGAGGTGCTCCCGGACGGGCCACAGGCCCCCGGGGGCACCTCCGACGGCGGCTTCGGCAACGGCAATGGTTCCGGCAACGGCTCCGACGGCGGCGACTGGGCGCGGCAGGTGTGGGACTACCTGCGCGAGCGCCTCCACGGCCTGCCCGAGCGGCCCCCGGCCGTCCGGGTCGGCAGCGACGCCCCGGCCGCCAGCGGCCTGTCCTCCTCCACCGCGCTGATCGTCGCGCTGTTCGAGGCCTACCTCGCCGCCCTCGGCCGCACCGGCGAGGTCGACGTGGAGACCGTCACCCACTGGGCGTACCACTTCGAGTTCCTGGTCTTCAACGGCGGCGGCATGGACCAGGTCGCCGTCCTGCGGGGCGGCGCGCTGCTGCTGGAGGGCCGCCCCACCGGGCTGCCCGTGATCCGGGAGCGGGCGCTCTTCCCCGAGGACTGGACGGTCCTGGTGGTGGACTCCGCCACGGCCAAGTCCACCGGGGACCACATCCGGATCGTCCGGGCCCAACTCGCCGACGGCGACGCCAAACTGGCCGACTACCTGGCCACCGCCGACGCCGCCTCCGAGGAGGTCTGGAAGGCCCTCGGTGCGCACGACCTCGACGGCCTCGGCGCCGCCATGGGCCGGGCCCACGTGGCGATGCGGGACTTCCAGGCGATGTCCACGCCGTTCCTGGAGACGCTGCGCGACCTCGCCCGGGACCGCGTCGGCCAGCCGCTCAAGCTCAGCGGCGCGGGCGGCGGCGGGGCCCTGGTGGGCGTCTGCCCGGCCGAGGAGGCCGAGCGGACGGCCGCCCGGCTGCGCACGGCCTTCGAGGGCCACCCGGACGTCCGGGTGATGCCCGTACGGGCCGCGGGTCCCCGGGTCTGACCGAGACCGGCGCCGCCGGCCCTCCCGTCCTCGGGAGGGCCGGCGGCGCCGTTGTCGTGGGCGCGTGCCGGTGCAGGGAGAGGGGCACGCGATCAGGTGGTCAGGCGGTCAGATGAACGGGTCGTAGTCGGAGTCCAGGACGGGGGCGCCGTTGCCCTCGCCGATCCTCTCCAACTCCAGGTTGGACGCGTGGCGGGCGCAGTGGAACCGGCAGTCCGCGCTCGGGTTCACCAGACCGCGGTCGGAGTCCCGCCAGATCTCGACGAGGCTCTGGGTGACGGCGTCACCGATCTTCGCCTTCTCGTTGCCCCGGTGGTACGCACAGGCGTACACGCCGGAGGGCGTCACCAGGGTTCGCAATTCGGCGATCCGGCAGCGTTCGTAGTCCTTCGGTTGCACGGGCCCGCGGTTCGCCCGCAGGGAATGCAGCGTGGAGGAGTTGACGATCTGGAATGCGTCATCCTCCAGTCGGGCCGCCCGCGCCAATTGATCTTCGACGGAGGCGAGCAGGGAATCGGCGACCGGAACGATGTGGTGGTCGTCGTCGAACATGGCCTTGACCTCGAAGTAATCGCAGCCGATGTCGTGCGCCAATTCGGCGGCGGTGAGCACCTCGTGGTGATTGCTGACAGTATTCCCGTCGGCCTCCGTACGGGACATCACGAGGAACGAGTACCCGAGCGCCCCGGTCTTCGCCTCCGCGAGCAGACGCATGTTCGCGACCACCTTGTCGAAGACGCTGGCGCCCTTGCGGTCCGGCCGGAAGACGCCGTACGTGGCACTGGTGCCGGCGTCCATCGAGACCCGCACCCAGGAGGCGTAGGCGGCCAGTTCATCGAGGTTCTGCCTGATCAGCGTGCCGTTCGTGACCACGCCGATGGCGATCCCGGCCTCGCCGAGGACGCGCAGCACCCGCTTGGTCCCGGAGTGCGCGAGCGGTTCCCCGCCACCGATGAGGATGACCGCGCGGACGGACATCTCCACCAGTTCCCCGGCGAGTTCGGACAGGCGGTCCGCGGTGAAACGGCCCTGGTTCAGGAGTTTCCCGCTGATGCACTCCGGGCAGGCCAGGTCGCAGAAAGTAGTGGGGTCGAGATCGACGACGAGCGGGGCGCTGGAACGGGAACCGGCGGCCACCTCCAATATCCTCGGCCAGCTTGACGGTTGGTAAAGCTTGGAGACCAGGTCGAGACGATCGGCACCCATGGTTCTCCTTCGGTGTACGGGCTCATAGCTTCTCCTACCCTGCCCATAAAGGCCGGGACTAGGCATCGAGTTCCGGACACCTTGTGTTCTTGGCCGATTTCGGGAGCCCTTTTCCGGCCGATTCCCATTCGTCACGCGGGCCGCCCTTTCGAAATCTGCCACCATCGATCACCGGACGACCTCACCCCGCCCCCCGCCGTACGACGAAGGAGCACCCGAGATGAGCGCCGCACCCGCCGCACCGCGCGTCAGCGCCTCCGTGATGACCCACCCGGTGCGCCGGCCGCAGGCCGAGGAGCTGGCGGCCTGGCTCGGCGTCGGCAACCTCGCCGTGGACCCGGCGCCCGACGCCGGCCCCTCCGCGCTGCGCACGGCACTGGTGGCCTGGGGGCAGGCTGCCCCCGACGCCACCCACCACCTGATGGTCCAGGACGACGTGGCCGCCCCCGCCGCCCTGCTCGACCTGGTCACCCGCGCCGCGGCCCGCTTCCCCGAGGACGCGCTGGTCTTCTACACCAACTGGCACGCCCGCAACGGCGCCCTCTCCCGCCTCGCGGCCCTGGCCGGCGCGGCCTGGGTGCGCGGCGTGCCGCAGGAGTTCACGCCCACCCTGGCCGTCTGCCTGCCCGTCGACATGGCCGCGCGCTACCGGGAGTTCGGCGGCCGCAGCAGCGACCGGCACGACGACGAGGTGCTCTCCGCCTTCCTGCGCCCCGGCGGCCGGATGGCCCTGCTGGCGGTGCCGAACGTCGCCGAGCACACCGGCACCAGCAGCATCAACGGGCACGCCTCCCAGGGCGTGCGCAAGGCCGCCTGCCCCGTCGACGAGGCCACCGCCCGGCCGCTGCTGGCCGACGGCCCGGTGCTGGAGCGGCCGGACTGGCTGCCGTACATGCGCAACGGCGAGGGCTTCCTCCAGCTGTCCTGGGGCACCGGGCCCTCCGCCCACGTCCCCTGGCGGGAGGCGCTGGCGCAGACCGGGCTGACGGAGGAGGCGCTGCGCGAGCTGGAGGCGTCCCACCGGCCGGCCGGGGCCGTACGGGAGGTCGCCGACGCCTTCGGAGCCCGGTACGCCGAGGAGCTGTGGCTGCACGCCCTGCTCCTCGGCGCCCAGGCCCGGGCGGTGGAGGCGCGGCTGGACGGCGCTGCCGCCGGGCCCGAGCTGGAGCGGCTGCGCGAGCGGGCCGTCTCCACCCTGGGCCTGGCCAGCCTGCCCGCCGAGCAGCGCCCCGGGGTGACCCCCGGCCAGGCGGCGCTGCTCACCGAGTACGCCTGGAGCGCGATCCACTGCGGCCGCGACCTGCTCAGCTGGGCCGAGCCCGCGCGTCGTGGGTGATCCAGACCCCCGGCTCCCAGTAGGTCCCCAGGTCCCGCGCCCGTTCGATCCGGACGGGCGCGAGGCCGTGGGGGAAGACGTAGTCGCCGTCCTCGGGGAACTCCAGGCCCGTCCAGGACTCCCACTCGGCCACCGTCCCGGTGATCCGCGAGGACCGCGCCGTGCCGTGCCCGAGGATGCCGCCGACCTTGACCTGGGTGCGCACCCAGGGGTCGAAGGGCGAGCCGTCCTCACGCGCCCAGGCGGCGTAGCGCTCGATCGGGGTGATCGGGTAGAGCTCCTTGTGGGTCGGCCGGACGGGGACGATGACGGTGTCCAGGCCGGCCGAGCCGGCGAGGACCGTCAGCTCCCGCAGCAGCACCTTCGACAGGCCCCGCCCCTGGTGCACCGGGGAGACCTCCACGCCGAGCGCGCACAGGGCGGTCGGCGCCGTCCCGGCCGCGCGCTCCTCGAAGGCGGCCGCGATGGACGCGTCCAGCCCGTCGCCGAGCCCGGCGGGCGTGCCGTCCCAGGCGCGGGGGAGGGAGCGGCCGGTGCCGAGGACGGCGTCGGCCTTCTCGTCGTACAGCAGGAACTGGTACTCGGGGAACTCCGCGAACATCCGGTCCCAGTAGAGGTCCCCGATGTCCCCGTGCAGGTTGTACTCCGGCACCACGCCGGCGAAGTCCGCCGGGATGCGGTCCCACAGCTCCGGGCGCTCGCTGTGGCGCACGGTGATCCAGTGCTCCTCCCGCCCGCTCACGCCGGCACCTCCGCGTCCCAGACCACCATCAGCGGCAGGCCCGCCCAGGCGGCGCGGGCGGCGTCGGCCACGAACTCCTCGTAACCGCCGGGCGCCAGGCTGCCGTTGAACAGCGGCTCGTGGCAGGCGCGGACGTCCAGGCCGGCCGCGGCGAAGGCGGCCAGGTACTGCCCCGGCAGGTGCAGGTTGTTGCGGACGAACCCGAGGCTGCCCGGGCCGCGCACGAAGACGCACTGGCCCTGGAGGGCGATGACGATCGGGTGCAGGTCCGAGACGACGATCCGGCCGCCGGGCCGGACGACCCGGGCCAACTCGCCGATGGCTGTGGTGAGTTCACTCTGGTGCGTCATGGCCATCGAGCACACGGCCACGTCCACCGAGTCGTCCTCCAGCGGCAGCGCCTCCAGCCGGCCGATCCGGTACTCGGCCTGCGGGGAGCGCCCGCGCGCCTGGGCGATCATCTCGGGCGACTGGTCCACCCCGATGGTGCGGTGGCCCCGGGCGAGCAGGGCGGCGGTCTGGCGGCCGGTGCCGCAGGCCGCGTCCAGCGCGACCCCGGCGGGCAGGCCGTCGAGGATGCCGTGGACGACCGGCTCCTCGACCTGGATGAAGGAGCTGGGCAGGGTGTCGTACCGCTGCGCCCACTCCGCGTAGCCGCCGGCGAGGTCGAGCTCGTCCACCGCCGCCTCGGCGTCGGGCATCGGCTCCTCGTCCTGCGTGGCGAACCTGCGGATCTCCTCGACGCGGGCCTTGAGGAAGGCCTCGTCGCCGTCGACGGCGTTGCGCAGGAGCGCCAATCCCTCGATCCCCAGAATCAGTTCGCGGACGTGCAGCCTGCTGTCCGTCCGGTTGTCGATCCGGTCGTTCATCCGATTCCCCTCGGCAGGAGGTGGTGTGGTGAAGCCCGATTTCCGCTACCCGCGCTCGGGAGGCGGCAGTCGTTTCCGTGGAGGCTTGTCCGGAACGGCGCGTTCCTTGGCCGAACTCCGGCCCGTGGAAAGGTCCGTGGTACGCACCTCGCGGGACGCACGGTAACGTGACCGTCCGTTCATTCGGGAAATCGGACCATGCTGGGGGAACGGTGTGATCGAGGGATATTTCGGCAGGGAGAGCGTCGTCGCGGGGGAAACGCTCGCATTTCACGTCTCGACCGGATCGGCGGCCTTCCGGGTCTGCTTCTACCGGCTCGGCCGGGCGGTGGAGTTCGTCGGCCGCACGGAATGGCTGACGGGCGTCCACCGGCCCCCGCCGCCGCACCCGGACGGCGTCGCCGGCCACGCCGACCCGTCGGTGGACTGGGACTGGCCCGCGTACGCGTACGAGGTCCCCGCGCACTGGGCGCCCGGGATCTACGTGGCGGTCTTCGTGGAGGAGGGCGCGGGCGGTGACCCGGTCCTGGACGCCGGCACCCTGGAGGGCCCGGAACGGGAGTACTTCGTGGTCAGGCCCGTGGAGCCGGGCCGGCACTCCCGCATCCTGTACAAGAAGTCGAGCTTCACCCGGCACGCCTACAACCGCGCCGACCACCCGGCCGCCGAGCGCGCGGCCAGCCTCTACGACAACCCGGTCCACCGCACAGGGGAGGACGGCGGCCCGCGCGGCCACAAGCTGAGCATGCGCCGGCCCGGCGGCATCATCGACCTGGCGTACTGGGACGCCCCGTTCATCGCCTGGCTGGAAAGGAACGGATACCCGGTCGAATACTGCACCGACCTCGATCTGCACCGGGATCCCGAACTACTGGACTCCTACGATCTGCTGCTGAGCGTCGGCCACGACGAATACTGGAGCGCCGCCATGCGCGAGCGCGTGGAATCCTTCGTCGGGGGCGGCGGAAACGTGGCGTTCCTGAGCGCCAACACCTGCTGGTGGCGCGTTCACCTCACCGACGACGACACGGCATTCGTCTCCGACACCGATCACCACGTCGGCGGGGTCTACCCCCACCTCCCGGCCACCGACCTCTGGTGGGCCGATAAACCGGACGGAATCGGCGAACCGGAGAATTCCCTCACCGGCGTGAGTTTCCGAAACGGCGGCATGTGGCCCGGCGCATGGCCCGGCGACCGCCCCCTGGACGGCTACACCGTCCAGCACGCCGACCACTGGGTCTACCGGGGCACCGGCCTGCGCGACGGTTCCGACGGCGGCCCCGCCGACGCGCTGGGCGCGGGCACCCCGCTCATCGGGTACGAGTGCGACGGCGCGGCCTTCGCCTACGACGCCGACGGCGTGGCCCGGGCCACCGGCGCGGACGGCACCCCCGACTCCTTCCTCATCCTCGGCCTGCACGTGCTGCGCCCGGTGAACGCGGACTTCCACACCATGGCGTGGAGCCACTGGAACTGCCCGGAGCGCGAGGCCGGAGCCACCGGCCCGCGCGCCGCCACCATGGGCCTGTACACCCGGGGCGGGACGGTGTTCACGGCCGGGACCACCGACTGGCCCACCGTCGTCGGGCGCGGACAGGACGCGGCGGTCGAGCAGGTCACCCGCAACCTGCTCGACCGCCTGCGCCACCGCACCTCGGGGACGACGGGCCTCACAGCAGGTCCGCCACCGCCGACAGGGAGCTGATCCGGACGGCCCCGTCGAGCAGCGGCGGGGCCTGTCCGAAGTCCACCGCGGCGTCCGGCCGGCACAGGTGGGCGGCCCGCATGCCGACGGCCAGCGGGCCCTCGACGTCCGGGCCCCAGGCGTCGCCGACGAACAGCGCCTCCTCGGCGCGCAGGCCGCAACCCTCCAGCGCCGTACGGAAGATGAGCGGATGGGGCTTGCGCACCCCGGCCTGCGCCGAGGTGACGGCCACGTCCACCAGGTCGGAGAGCCCGACGGCGGCGACGGCTCCCTCCAGGTCCCAGAACCAGTTGGAGCACAGGGCCACCGTCAGCCCGCGCCGGCGAAGGTCCGCGAGCGTGTCGCGGACGTCCCCGTACGCCTCCAGGCGCATGGCCTTGGTGGCGGCGTCGAGGTCGGCCGCGAGGCCGTCGAGCTGGTCGGCGGGTACGCCGCAGCCCTCGGCCCTGGTCCTGAGTCGGCTCAACTCCCAGGTGTGGTACGCCTGTTCGCTGACCGACTCGGCCGTGTGCTCCTCCCCGTCGGCCGGGCCGACGGACCACTGGTCGCCCCAGAGGGCGCCCTGCGCGCCCAGCCCGCGCCGGTCGAACACCGACGCGTGGCTGGGCGGCAGGGGGGCGACCATGCGGACGAGCGTTCCGTAGAAGTCGAAGATCACGCCCCGGGTGCGCGCCATCGGCCTCAGTACTTCCCGTACCGCCGCGGGAAGTAGTCCTCCATCCCGCCCTCGCGCTCGATGTCGACGGTCGAGCAGTGCAGCCCGCCGCCGAAGGGGCCGACCGCGCGGAACGGCACCGGCACGATCTCGAAGCCGTAGCCCGAGAGCTGCTCGGAGAGGTGGACCTCCTTCTCCTCGATGCACAGGGTGTTGTGGTCGAGGTTGAGCATGTTGGCCGCCAGCCAGGGGCTGCAGAAGGAGAGCTTCGGCGGGTGGTCCCAGCTCGCGGGCTGCACCGCCTCCACGATCTCCCAGTCATTGAGCTTGAAGAACTCCATCAGCTCAGGGTCGGCGAGCCGCTCCCCGCAGTGCAGCACCAGGCCCGGGCGCAGCGGCACCCAGGTGGAGTCGATGTGCAGCGGGTGGGTGTTGGTGGAGGTCACCGCGTGGACGCGGTGCTCGGGGTAGTGCCGCTTGAGCCAGTCGTAGCCGCTGCGGTTGGTGACGAAGGAGAGCTGGACGAAGAGGTCCTTGCCGAAGCGGGCGACGTCGGCCGCGTCGAAGAGCGGCTCGGCCTCGGTGAGTACCAGGTCGTAGTCGCGGACCCTCGCCAACTGCTCCTCCGTGGTCTGGGAGTTGAACACGTCCCAGAACCCGGGGTTGAAGGAGGCGTCGGTCAGCCGGGGCTTGGGGGCGGCCTCCCAGCGCATCTTCTCGTCGGCGTCGAAGAGCTTCTGCAGGACGGGCCGGTAGCAGAGGTACTCGAACCACCGGCTGCGGTAGGACATGGTCGCTTCGAGGACCTCGTTGCCCACGGTGAGCAGGAGGTCCCGGGGCGGCATGCAGCCGAACATGGAGTCCTGCGTCCACTCGGGGGTGGAGACGGGGGCGCTGAAATCGATGGGCGTGGGCCGGTCGACGCGGACGCCGCGCTTGCGCAGCAGCTCGGCGAAGTTGTCCAGCTCTTCGTTGGCCGCCGCGGTCATGTCCTCGGGCATGGGCCCGTAGGTGCCCAGCGGGAAGCCGTCGTCCGGGTAGTCGCGGCGGACGGCGAGTTCGGGGGCCTGGACCATGGTGCCGTCGGCGCGGCCGACGATCACATGGCGTAGGGGGTCCCAGCCGTTCCAGGAGTTGACCCTGAGGGGCCGTTCGGTCGCGTCCGTGGTCTGCGCGCTGCGCTCGGTCACGTGGCGCACCCTTCGGTAGGGGTTGGTGAAGCCACCGTGCCGCCAGGGGTGGTGACCGTCAAGAGTGGCTCGATTGCCGGTGGTGACCTTTGCGTCATTGTCGAGGTTGACAGGGGTCGGCGGCAAACTATGCCGCCGGAGGTATAACCCCACGTGTCTAGACCATTGAACTGATGTGTCGTCAGTCGACTGGTGTTGCCGGTGATGGCCGAAAGTCGGTACCAGCAGCGTGAGTTGACTCTCTCTTGGGTAATTGCGACCGGCAGTCGGCGGGATAGAGGAGCAGACATGACAAGCAGATTGCGAGAGGTCGTCGCCGCGGCCTCCATCGTGGCCGTGCTCGCGGGCACGGCCGGTTGTTCGAGCGGCTCCGGCACGTCCAAGGGCTCGGGCAAGCTCACCGTCTGGTTGATGGTGGACGCCCAGGAGAGCTGGCCGGATCTGGTGGAGACCGTCAACACCCGTTTCAAGCAGGCGCATCCGGGCACGGACGTCGCCGTCGAGTACCAGCAGTGGACCACCAAGAACCTCAAACTGGACGCCGCCCTGGCCGGCCGCGACGTGCCGGACGTCGTGGAGATGGGCAACAGCGAGACGGTCAACTACATCGTCAACGGCGCCTTCGCGACCGTCGACCCGGCGAAGTTCGACCAGTCGGCCCAGTGGCTCCCCGCCCTGCGCGAGCCCTGCGAGGACAACGGCAAGACCTACTGCGTGCCCTACTACGTCGGCGCCCGGGTCGGCATCTACCGCACCGACCTCTTCCAGCAGGCCGGTCTGACCAAGGCGCCCGACACCTACCCCGAGCTGATCTCCGACCTCGACGCGCTCAAGGCGAAGTTCGGCGCCGCGGACAAGGCCTTCTCGGCGTTCTACATGCCCGGCCGCTACTGGTACGCCGCGATGGCCTTCGTCAAGGACACCGGGGGCGAGATCGCCGTCAAGAAGGACGGGAAGTGGCAGAGCGCCCTGTCCAGCCCCAAGTCCGTCGAGGGGCTCAAGGCCTGGAAGGCGCTGATCGACGCGTACTACGTGGGCGACCGCTCCAAGGACAACGGCGACGAGCCGGCCGTCGTCGGCCAGGGCAAGGTCGGCGTCTTCTACGGCAACACCTGGGAGGCCGACTCCGCCGCCGACCCGCAGGGCGGCGGGAACCCGGACCTCAAGGGCAAGTTCGCCTCCTTCGCCTTCCCCGGCCCCTCCGGCAGCGGTCCGCTGCCGCCCTTCCTCGGCGGCTCCGAACTGGCCGTCCCCGTGAAGTCCAAGAACCAGGACCTCGCCCAGGAGTGGATCAAGCTCTTCACCGACCGGACGTCCCAGCAACGCCTGATCAAGGCCAACACCCTGCCCAACAACAGCGCGCAGCTCGGCGAGGTGGACGCGGGCGGCGTCAACGGGCCCGCCGCCAAGGCCGCCACCCGCGGCTGGGTCACCCCCCAGGCGCCGGGCTGGGTCGCGGTGGAGAAGGCCAACATCCTCCCCGAGATGCTGGAGGACATCGCCACGGGCAAGCACTCGGTGGAGGACGCCACCAAGACGGCGGACGGGCGCATCGATGCCGTCATCAACAAGAACTGAGCCGGCCGCGGGGCCGGCCCTGCGCACCCCCGTGCGCACGGGCCGGGCCCCCGGCGGGCGGCGGCGGGTGGCGAAGCGGGCCACCCCGTACCTGCTGATCGCGCCCATGATCGGGACCCTGCTGCTGGTGCTGGGCTACCCGCTGCTCGACATGGTGCTGCTCTCCTTCAAGGACATGACCCGCAAGGAGCTGTTCGCGGGCACCTCCCCGCCCTGGGTCGGCCTCGACCAGTACCAGGCCGTCCTGTCCGACGGCTTCTTCTGGGTGGTCGTCGTCCGGACGGTGGCCTTCGCCTTCGTCTGCGCCGCGCTCACCATGGTCGGCGGGCTGGGCTTCGCGCTGCTGCTGCGGTCGGTCTCCACCTGGGTCAGGGCCGTGATCGTCGGCGTCCTCGTCGCGGTGTGGGCGATGCCGTTCATGGTCGCCGCCTCGGTGTTCCGCTGGCTCTCCGACGCCGACTACGGCGTGGTCAACTGGCTGCTCGGCGAGCTGACCGGCTCGGACTTCCGGGGCCACAACTGGTTCAGCAACCCCTGGGAGGGCTACGCCGTCATCGTCGCCGTCGTGGTCTGGGGGGCGATCCCGTTCGCGGCGATCACCCTGCACGCGGCGCTCGTCCAGGTGCCGGCCGAGCTGGAGGAGGCCGCGCGGGTCGACGGCGCCCGGGGGTTCGCTCTGTTCCGCCACGTCACCTTCCCGATGATCAGGCCGCTGTTCGTGGTGGTCGCCGCCCTGTCGGCGATCTGGGACTTCGGCGCGTTCAGCCAGATCTGGCTGATGCGCGGCGGCCAGCCCGAGCGCGACTACTACCTGCTGGGCGTCTACTCCTTCATCGAGTCCTTCGCCGTCAACCGCTACAGCGCGGGGGCCGCCATCGCCATCGTCACCGTCCTGCTGCTGCTCGTCGGCTCCGGGTTCTACCTGCGCCAGATCCTGCGGACGGGAGAGGTCGAATGAGCACCACCGACGGGAGGCGGCGCCGCAACCGCCGCCTCGCCGACGCCACCGGGCTGATCGCGGCCGCCGTGATGGCCTTCCCCGTCTACTGGATGCTCCTGACGGCGTTCCGCCCCGCGAGCCAGATCCTCCACCTGCCCCCGCAGTTCTGGCCCGGCCCCTTCACCCTGGACAACTTCCGACGGGCGATCGGCTCGGACACCTTCTGGGAGAACGTCCGCTCCAGCGTGGTCATCGGCGTGGCGACGGTGCTGATCTCGCTCGTCGTCGGCACCCTCGCCGCCTTCGCCATGGCCCGGTTCGCCTTCGCCGGGCGCCGGGCGCTGGTCCTCGTGCTGCTGTGCGTCCAGACCATTCCGCTGATCGCCCTCGTCATCCCCGTCTACCTGCTGCTCAACGACCTCGCCCTGACGGACACCCTGGCCGGGGTGGTCCTCACCTACCTCGCCTTCGCCCTGCCCTTCACGGTCTGGATGCTGCGCGGGTTCATCGTCGCCATCCCCCCGGAGCTGGAGGAGGCCGCGATGGTGGACGGCTGCGGCCGGCTCGGCGCGTTCCGGCGCGTCACCCTGCCGTTGCTCGCCCCCGGTCTCGTCGCCACCTCGATCTTCGGCCTGGTGCAGGCCTGGAACGAGTACGTCCTCGCGTACGTCCTGCTCTCCAGCAACGACAAGCGCACGCTCCCCATCTGGCTGGTCTCCTTCCAGACCAGCTTCGGCACGGACTACGGCGGCCTGATGGCCGGTGCCACCCTGACCGCCCTGCCGGTGGTCGTCGCCTTCCTCCTCGTCCAGCGGCGGATCGCGGCCGGGTTGGCCACGGGAGCCATCCGGGGCTGAGCCGACCGGGCCCAGGGGCACTGCCGGTGGCCGCATGCGCGCGTCGGGCGCGGGGCGGCCGGTGCTCCTGGGGGCCGGATGGGGTCGGATGGGGTCGGATGGGGTCGGATGACCAAGACGAGGTCGGCTCCGGTAAGGGGCGGTTAAAATCCTTGCCCGGCCGGGGAGTCGGCGCGTCGGAGTCGGCGGCTTCGGTGCGTGGGCGACCGGGCCGGACGGGGCGGGCGCGGCGCCGTCCCAGGGAGCGGTCGGGCCGCCGTCGGGCGGCGTGCCGGAGGGGCGGGCGGAGCCCTCGGGCGTCGCGTACGGGCCCTTGTGCGCGCCCATCAGTGAAATATCATATGGCGCATTGCACAGCGGCGCCCGGGTGAGATCCGGTTCCCCGTCCCCCACCGCGCCCCGTTGGCGATCAGTCGACTCCGCGTGGGCGCCGCATCGAGCGTTGCCTCCCCCCCCCCCCCCACGTCACGAGAGACGGAACCCGACCTGTGATCAGATTCCGATCCCGCCTGCCCGAACGCGCCCGGCGCGGCCCGCGAACAGCGGCCGTGGCCCTCGCGGCCGCGCTGGCCGGAGCCGCGCTGAGCAGCCCGCTGTCCGCGACCGCCGACTCCCACGCGCCGGCCGTCACCGTGGTGGCCCAGCCGGGCACCCCGAAGACGGCCGCCGCCCCGCAGAAGTCCGGCCCGCGCCGGGCCAAGGCGGCCAGGACCGGCCCGGTCGCCGCTGCGAACACCGGGACCAAGAAGGCTCCCCAGCTGGTGGACGGCGCCGACCCCGGCTCCGGCAAGAACGGCGACGGCAACGTCGCCAACGAGTACGACCTCCAGGTCACCTACAAGGGCGGCCAGGAGTCGACCGGTGTGGTGATCGGCGCGCCCAAGGTCTACCTGGTGCTCTGGGGCTCCCAGTGGGGCACCCCGTCGACCAACCCGGCCGGTGACGTCGCGACGACCGGCGACCCGGACCAGGCCGCCCCGTACCAGCAGGACTTCTTCAAGGGCCTCGGCAGCAAGGGCGACGGCTGGAGCGCCGTCCTGACCCAGTACTGCGAGGGCATCGCCGCCGGCTCCGTCCAGTGCCCGGCCGGGTCCGCGCACATCCCGTACCCGCAGCAGGGGAGCGTGCTCGCGGGCGTCTGGGTGGACAACGCCGCCGCCGCGCCGCAGTCCGCCACCGAACCGCAGATCGGCGCCGAGGCGCTGGCCGCCGCCAAGCACTTCGGCAACCTGACCGAGGCGCAGAACCGCAACGTCCAGTACATCATCGACTCGCCGCAGGGCACCGACCCGGACAAGTGGAAGGAGCTGGGCTACTGCGCCTGGCACGACTTCCAGCGCTCTCCGTACGGTCAACTCGCCTACACCAACATGCCGTACCTGACGGACGTCGCCGGCTGCGGCACCAACTGGTTCGGCGAGAACACCCCGCGGGGCCGGCTGGACGGCTACGGCATCATCGGCGGCCACGAGTACGCGGAGACGGTGTCCGACCCGAACACCCCGGGCGGCTGGACCGACGCCACCGGCCAGGAGATCGGCGACAAGTGCGCCTGGATCCCGAAGGGCTCCAACGGCGGACTGTTCTTCGAGAACCTGTCGACGGGCAGCTTCCCGCTCCAGACCCTGTGGTCCAACTCCGACCACCTGTGCACGGACTCCGACCCGATCGTGACCAGCCCGCCGGTCTCGGTGAGCACCATGTGCGACCGGAACGACAAGGCCGGGCAGCCGCTGTCGATCCCGGCGGTGGGCGTGTCCAGCACCGGCTCGGCCCTCACCTACAGCGCCACCGGGCTGCCGCAGGGGCTGGCCGTCGACGCGACCAGCGGCGTGATCTCCGGCACCGCCTCGGCGACCACCGGCTACCAGCGGGTCACCGTGACGGCCACGGACAGCGCGGGCAAGGCGGCGTCCACCGGCTTCTGGGAGAACGTCAGCACCTCCGGCGGACCGGGCTGCGGCTCCATCGAGCAGCTCACCGACGCCGGATTCGAGAACGGCTCGGCCGACGTCAACCACACCGTGATGACGGACGCCTGGGGCCCGTCGGGGTACAACATCATCACCCCGTCCAGCCTGCACGCGCCGCACTCCGGCTCCTGGTACGCCTGGCTCGGCCAGAACACCGGGACGGACGACTCCATCACCGCGTACCTGAACACCTACCCGGGCTACGGGCAGGCCACCTTCTCCTTCTGGCTGGACGTCGAGTCCACCAACACCTCCGCCTCCGCGCCCGACACGCTGTCCCTGGTGGCGATCAACCAGTACACGGGGCAGCCGATCGGCACGCTGAAGACGTGGAGCAGCCAGAACGCGGCCGGCGGCTACCAGTACCAGTCGGTCGACCTCTCCCCGGTGATCGGCCAGGTCGGCTGGGGGACCACGATCGGCCTCAAGCTCGTCTCCCACGAGACCGGCGCCAACCCGACCACCGCCTTCCTGATCGACGACACCTCGGCCCGCGAGAGCTGAGCACCCGCGCGAACGACGGCCCCGGCACCGTGCCCCACGGCGCCGGGGCCGACGCCGTGCCCGGCACCGGCTCTAGGGTGGGGACGATCAGGGAGGAGAGCAGATGAGCAACGAGGTACGCGTCGGGCTGGTCGGGGTGGGCATCATCGCCCGGACCCACCTCGCCGTCCTGGCCGAACGGGCGGACGTGGCACTGGAGTTCACCGTCGACCCGAAGGCCGGGCCGGTCGACTTCCGGGGCGGGACCCCGCCCCACTACACCGGGCTCGCCGAAGCACTCGACGCCCACCGGCCCGACCTGATCGTCCTCGCCACCCCGACGGACACGCACGCCGACCTCGTCACCCTGGCCCTGCTGCGCTCCACCGCCACCGTCCTGGCCGAGAAGCCCCTCGTCCACGACCTCGCCTCCCTCGACCGGCTGCGCGCCCTGGGCGAGCAGACCGACCTGCGCGGACGGCTGTTCACCGCCCACCACTTCGCGTTCTCCCCCGAGGTGGACTGGGCCGCCGAACAGCTCGCCTCGCACCCCGCGTGGGGGCCGGTCACCACCATCACCTCGGCCTTCCACGACCCGTACGTCCAGCGCGGCGAGCAGGCCCGCGCCTCGTACGGCAGCAGCTGGACGGACTCCGGGGTCAACCAGCTCAGCATGCTCACCCGCTTCGTCGAGCTCACCGGGCTCCTCTCCGCCCAGCAGCTGGACGGCGGCATGAGCGCCTGGTGCACCGTCGCCTTCCGCTCCCGCGGCGAGACGGGCACGGCCCGGCTGCGCAGCAGCTGGCTGACGGGCGCCAGCAGCAAGGAGAGCAGCCTGGCGCTCGGGCGCTCCGGCGTGGAGCTGTTCCTCGATCACACCGCGATGACCGGATTCGCCGTCCACGAGGGCGAGTTGCTCGCCGCCTTCGGCAACGACGGGCGGACGGACCGCAAGGTGGCCCACTACCGGCCGCTCTACGCGAGCCTGCTGTCGGGCCGGCCGGACCCGGTGCTCGGCTTCGAGGCCACCGAGCGGGTGACCACGATCCACCGCGCGGGCTAGCGTCCTGAACCTCAGGACGCCCGCGCCGTCGCCGGCAGGGTGGCCAGTGCCGCCAGGGCGGCGGACTCGCCGTCGGCGTAGTCGTGCGTGCGGGCGGTGCGCAGCGCCTCCGCGAGGTGGTGCTGCGCCTGTTCGGGCTGGCCGGTGGCGGCCAGGGCGCGCCCGTAGAGGGTGTGCAGCACGACGTGGCGCAGCGCCGGGAAGGGCGGCTCGGCGAGGGCGAGGCCGCGCGAGGCGTGGTACGCGGCCTCGACGTGGGCGCCGACGGTGAGGCAGTGCTCGGCGAGGTGCTGGCGGGCCAGGGCGGTGAGGTCGCGCCGCCCGCCGCGCTCGGTGAGGGCCAGGGCCCGGGTGAGCAGGCCGTGGATGCGGGCCAGCCGGTCGCCGCGGACGAGGGCCACGGCCAGGTTGATCAGGGCGACGGCCTCGCCGGTGATGTCGCCGGCGCGGGCGGCGAGGTCGGGGGCGCGCTCCAGCTGGGCGAGGGCCTCCTCGTGCCGGCCCTCCTCGGTGAGCACCCAGCCGAGCAGGGCCCGGGCGCGGGACTGCGCGCCGTGGTCGTGGTCGGCCTCGGCGGCAGCCAGGCCCTGTTCGAGCAGCGGCGCCCAGCCGTCCCGGACCTGCCAGACGATCAGCGGCCACTGGAGCAGGACGAGCCGCCAGGCCCGGTCGTTGAGCCCGACCGCGACGGCCGCCTCCACCGCGCCGCGCAGGGTGTCGCGCTCGGCGGCGTACCAGGCCAGCGCGGCGGCGCGGTCCGGGAACGGGCGGACCTCGGCGGGCCGTCGGGCGCCCGGGGGCGGCCCGCAGCAGGGCTCGCTGCCCGGTTCGGCGGCGGCGCTGGCGGCGAGCAGGGTGCCGAGCAGGTGGTCGAGCAGCCGGGGCAGGGCGTCGGTGTCGCCCTCGGCCGGCAGACTGCGGGCGTACAGCCGGACGAGGTCGTGCAGGGTGTACGCGTCCTGGCCGGTCTCGGTGATCAGGTGCGCGGCGGCGAGCTGGTCCAGGGCCTCGACGGCGCGGTCCAGCCGGCATCCGGCGATCGCCGCGGCGGTGCGGCTGTCCAGGGTGGTGCCGGTGTGGGCGCCCAGGCGGTGGAACATCCGGCGGGCGGGCTCGGCGAGGTGCTCGACGGTGAGGCCGAGGGTCGCGGCCAGGCTGGTGTCCTCCACGTTGAGCAGGCTCAACCGGCGCTGCTCGTCCGCGAGTTCCTCGGCCAGGGCGGCGATGCCCCGGGCCGGGCAGCTGGCGATCCGCGCGGCGGCCAGGCGCAGGGCGAGCGGCAGCCCGTCGCAGAGGGAGGCGAGCCGGGCGGCGGCCTCGGGTTCGGCGGAGACGAGGTCGGGGCCGAGGGTGTCGGAGAGCAGGGTGATGGCGCGCGGCGGGCACAGCTCGGCCAGGGGCACAAGCCGGGCGGCGTCGGTGGCGACCAGTCCGGCGAGGCGGTCGCGGCTGGTGACGACGGTGACGCAGCCGTCGCCCTCGGGCAGCAGCGGGCGGACCTGGTTGGAGTGCCGGGCGTTGTCGAGCACGAGCAGCATCCGCCGCCCGTACGTGAGTTCGCGGTAGCGGGCGCTCATGCCCTGGTACGAGCCGGGCATCTGCTCGGCGGGCACGCCGAGGGCGAGCAGCAGTTCGCGCAGCACGGCACCGGTGTCCCGGGCGGGGATCGGGCTGTAGCCGCAGAGGTCGACGAAGAGCCGGCCGTCGGGGAAGTCGGCCTGGCGGCGGTGCGCCCAGTACCCGGCGAGGGCGGTCTTGCCGACGCCGGCGCTGCCGGTGACGACGGCGATCGCGCCGGGGGCGGAGGTGGCCCGGTCGAGGGCGACGAGTTCCTCCTCCCGGCCGGAGAACCCCCGCGGGCGCCGGGGGAACAGGTGCGGGGACAGGACGGGCGGGGGCGGCGGGTTGCCGGTGCCGCTGGACTGGGTGGGGACGGGCACGGGCGGGGCGACGGCCGCCTCCGCCCGCTCGACGGCCGCCGGGGTCGGCGGCGGGGAGCAGAGCAACGCCGCGTGCGCGGCGGCGAGTTCGGGGCAGGGGTCGACGCCGAGTTCCTCGGCGAGGGTGCGCCGGGTGCGGTGGTACAGCTCCAGGGCCTCGGCGCGGCGCCCGGCCCGTCCGAGGGACTTGAGCAGGGCGATGACCATCCGCTCGCGCAAAGGGTCCCTGGCCACCTCGGTGCCGAGCACCCGGGCGGCCTCGCCGTGGCGGCCGAGCAGGCCGTGGGCCTGGGCCAGCTCCTCGACGGCGGCGAGCCGCAGCTCCTCCAGCCCGTGGGCGGCGGCCTCCAGCGGCGGGCTGGTGGTGGTGCCGGCGAGCGCGGGCCCGCGCCACAGGGTGAGGGCCTTGTCGAGGACGAAGACGGCCTCGGCCGGGTCGGCGCCGGTGCGGGCGCGGCGCAGCAGGTGCTCGAAGCGGTGGGCGTCGACGGCGAGCGCGGGCGTGCGCAGGAGGTAGGCGTTGCCCTCGGTGAGGAGTTCGACGCCGCGTTCGGCCGCGCCGAACTCGGCGAGGAGGGTCCGCAGTTGGGAGACGTGGCCCTGGACGACCGTCCGGGAGTGCCGGGGCGGGTCGGTCTCCCACAGGGCCTCGGTGAGCTGCTCGACGGTGACGGGCGCGCCCGCGTGCAGGGCCAGCATGGCGAACAGGCTTCGCCGCTTGACCGGGCCGAGGGGCAGGTCGCGACCGTCCTGCGTCACCGCCGTGACCGCACCCAGAACCCGGAAATCCACCCCGCGCCACCTCGTTGCTTGCTGACCTGACAGGTCCGCGACTATAGGCCAGTCAGTGGCTATATGCCAGTCACCGACTGGTCCAACCGTAGGCCGGTGACATGAACAACAGGTGGACGCGTACGACCCGCCTTCCGGTTCCCCGGTTGCGGCACGGATTCAACGGGGTGGCGGTGGCCCGCGTCACTCGGCGGCGTCCCCGGCGGGCGCGGGGACGGGCTGCGCGGCGGGCGCCGGCGCCGAGGCGGTCTCCAACCGGGCCAGCCGGGGCACGAGCAGCACGCAGGCCAGCAGGACGGCGCCGCCGAGCACGACCGGCACCCGGACCTCGGTGGCGGCGGCGATCCAACCGCTCAGCGCCGTACCGACGATGATGCCGAGTCGGCTGAGCATCATGTAGCAGCTGTTGACCCGGCCGAGCAGCTCCTTGGGCACCGCCTGCTGGCGCAGTGAGGTGGCCTGCACGTTCCAGATCACCAGCCCGAAGCCCGCGACGAGGTGGAAGAGGGCGGCCATCTCCCAGGTGGGGGAGAGGCCGATGACGATCCAGGCCACGCCCATCAGGCCGAAGGCGAGGGCGATCCGCAGCCCCCGGCCGATCTTGAGCGCCAGCCGCCCGGCGACGGCGCTCGCGACGGTGCCGCCGATGGCGCTGGCGGCCAGCACCAGGCCGTACACCGTGGCGGGGGCGTCCAGCGTCCGGGTGACGAGCAGGACGAGCATGGTGTTCGCCATGAAGAAGGACATGGCGCCGAGCGCGGAGACGATGGTGAGCAGCCGCACCTCGCGGTTGTCGAACAGCCAGCGCACGCCCTCGCGTATCTCGGCGGACATCCGCCGGTCGCTGCGCGGGGCGACCCGGCCGGAGCGGCCGGTGGCGGCGACGAGCAGGGCGGCGACGATGAAGGAGACGCCGTCGAGGCCGAACGGGACCCAGACGGCCGCGGCGAACAGCGCGGTGCCGATGGTGGGGCCGAGCAGGTTGCCGCCGACGATGACGCTGCCGTGCATCCGCCCGTTCGCGGTGTCGAGCTGGTCCTGCCGCACGACGTCGGGAAGGGCGGAGGTGGAGGCGTTCATGAATATCGTCTCGCCGCATCCGAGGACGAAGGCGAGGACCGCGAGCACGGCCAGCGGGGGAGTGGCGAGAAAGGCCCATGCGGCGAATGCCACGACGATCGCTCCGCGGGCGAAGTCGATGGTCCACATCAATCGCCGGCGGTCGTAGCGGTCGGCGATGACGCCGCTGTGGAGGGACATCACGAGCCAGGGCAGGGTGGCCGCGGCTCTGACGAGGGCGACCGCCGCGGGCGAGTCGGAGAGCGACGCCGCGAGCAGGGGGAGGGCCGCGTCCCGCATGCCGTCACCGACCGAGGAGATGGTCGATGCGGACCACAACAGGTGGAACTTCCTGCCCAGTTGGGCCGTGCTGCGCGGTGGCGGGGTGTCCAGGCTCGTTGGCGTCACCGGTGCAGTATGGCATGGCCTCCTCAGCTGGAGGAGGGCTTTCACCGACCCCCCAGGAACGCCCGGCGGACCCTCGGCCGACCTTGGGTCGTCCCCCCTGACGGAGTGTGCGCCGGATCGGTGACGGTGCTCAGTTGTCGTCCGATCTGTCTTGTCGGCAATGTTCCATTGGTCCGCGTCCAATGGGCTGAGATATGAAGGAAATGCGACGGAAACCCGGCCGCGTTGCACGTTTCGAGTGGTGTACCGACCAGAAAATCGGACCTCGTCGAATCACCTCACGAAAGACGGGACTTCACCGCGCAGCGGGGTGGGGGCGTCGAGCCCCCGCCCCGCTGTCGCACGACCGTCACATGAGCCCGGCCAGCCCCTTGGTCAGGGTCGCCAGCCCGCCCGCAAGGGCCAGCCCGAGCACCACCCGGCGGGCCTGCCGCTCCTCGACCCGGCCCGCCAGCACATGGCCCACGGCGGTGCCGAGGATGAGCGCCCCGGCCGTCACCGCCCAGGCGGGCGGGGCGAGATGGGGCAGGCCCTTGACCGTGAGCGACAGGGCGTTCACCACCACGCCGTACAGCTGGGCGTTGGGCACGAACTCCCGGGCCGTCCAGCCGGTGTTCACCGCGTACAGCGAGACGGCCGGACCGCCCACCCCGGCGGCCGAGTTCATGAACCCGCTGGTCGCGCCCGCCGCCACCGCCCCTCCCACCCCGCGCAGCGAGGGCGCCCGGACGCCCCGGATCACCAGCAGCACGGCCGCGCTCACCAACCCGCCGATGATCAGCAGCAGTTGGGGCGCGGGCACCTTCGCCGCCAGCCAGGACCCGGCCGGGACGGTGCACGCGGCGGCGGCGATCAGCGGCACCATCGTGCGCGGACGCACCTGCCGCCAGGTGGTGGCCAGACCGACCGCGCTGATCACCCCGGCCGCGAGGTTGGAGAGCGTCACCCCCTGGCCCGGCCCCAGCAGCAGCACCAGGACGGGCGCCGCCACCAGCGCGAAGCCGATCCCGGCGAGGCGCTGCACGGAGGCGCCGAGGAGTACGGCGAGGCCGAGGAGAGCGACGGACACGGTGGCGTCCTCTCTAGTGCTGGGCCCCGGTGGAGAGGGAGAAGTCCGCGAACCAGGCGTGCTGGGTGGAGGCCGGGCCCCAGCTGGTGTCGTGGCCGCCGTAGAAGGTGGAGAACAGCACGCCGCCGAAGGGGAGCCCGGCGATGCCGCTCGCCGTGCCGGAGGCGTGGTGGACCTGGCGGCCGTCGTACCAGACGGTGATGTCGCCGGTGGAGCGGTCGACGAGCTGCTCCACGGTGTGCCAGTGGTCGTCGGCCTGGAAGTGCCAGTCGCCGAGGCCCTCGTCCACGCCGTAGCCGGTGGGCCCGGAGTTGGTGGGCGTGTAGAGGTAGACCTCGCCGTTGTCCGGGGTGCCCTTGGCGGCGCGCCACATGTACCGGGTGGACCAGCCGGAGCCGTGGGTGCCGCCGGACTCCTCGCCGATCCTCCCGCCGTAGAGGCCGGGCAGCTTGCCGGCCTTGCCCCAGTCGCGGCCGGCGGGGAACTTCACGGCGTACTTGAGGTCGAGGACGGGGCTCTGGGCGAGGGCGGACAGGCCGAGGCTGTTGAGGTCGGTGTAGAACTGGCCGCCGCCGGGGTTGGGGCAGTCGGTGCAGGAGTTGGCGGAGGACCCCGCGCCGTACGTCACCTGGAGCGCGCCGCCCGCGCCGGGCGCGGACGGGTCCTCGACGGCGGCGAAGTCGGCCGCGCCCCAGGCGCCCTGGTCCACCGCGCCCCACGCGTGCTTCCACTGCGCGCTGCCGAAGTCGCGGAACTCCCCGCGCCAGGCCACCGCGCCGGGGGCCACGGAGACGGCCGCCACCGGGGTGGCCGCCGCCGCCGCGTGGGAGTGCGCGTGCGAGGGGGAGGCGGCGCAGCCGGCGGCCGTGATCAGGGCCAGGGCGGCGAGAGCGGCGGTGCGCCCGGGGCGGCGGTTCATGGGGCTCCTCGGTCGAGGTTCGAGTTCGCACCGATGATGCCCCATCCGGTGGTGGGCCCGTGAGCCGGTTTCACGGGACAGGAGGTGCGGCGGCGGCCTCCCGGGCGAACGGGAAGCGGCCCGCCGGACGAACCGGCGGGCCGCTGTGAACGATTTCCCAGGGGGCGATCAGGGCGTGGTCAGGGGGTGATGCAGACCGCCCAGGCGACCAGGTCGGTGGGGACGCTCCCGTGGTTGGAGCCCGTGACGATCCACCAGTCGATATCGGGAACGGAGTTGACGACGGTGACGTCCTGGGCATTGTTCTCGAAGCCGCCTCCCCCTCCGGTGAGTACGGTGCCCGCCGGGCAGTGTGCGGCGGCTGAGCGGTCCTCTCCCGGGGGAACCGACTCGGGGGTGCCGCTGACGCCGGTGGACGTGAACTTCGGTGCGGCGGTGACTTTCGGGGAGGACTCACGGGGCCCGGTGTCCTGTGCGGCGGAGATCCCCGCACCGGCGGCCAGGGCCACCAGGGACGCGAGGGCGGCCATGCGGATGCGCTTCAACTCGATCTTCCTTTGCTGTGTCGATTCGGAGGCGCACTACATTTCCCGCCGTTCCCGACGGAAAGCGCGGTGTACCTCAGGCAGCGCAAGAGGAATCGATTCTCCGGCACCCTTTCGGACGGGCCGGGTCGGATGATCTGACCAGCTGCCACGATCGATGGCGGGAGTAAAAATGTGCGATCGTATTCGAACCTCATGCGATTTTCGGCTGATCACTGTCACACACTCAAGTGAATGCGCCGGAAGCCCCGGACGTGGACGACCGGTTCTCCGCTCTCCTGGGGGCTCCAGTCCGGATCGGGCTTATGCCCGCCGTCGATGGGAGTGAGGCCTTGGCAGGAACGAGGAACCGAACGCGGAGAGTCGCCTGGGGCGCGACCGCCGCCGTCGCCGTCGCGGGCGCGGGGCTGCTCACCGTGGCACCGGCCGCCTACCCGCAGGCGGGGGACGGCACGGTCACCGTGCGGGTGGTCAGGGCCGTGGACGCCGGCGGGGTGTGGACGCCCGGGCTGGAGCCTGGGATCGGGGGCGTGAAGGTCGAGCTCACGGACGACACGGGCGCGGGCATCGAGGGGACGACCGCGCCCGACGGGACGGTGACGCTCGCGCCCGCCGGCTCCGCGCTCACGGGTGGCAAGTACCGCGTCCAGGTGGTGAATCCGAAGCCGGGCGTACTCTTCCCGGCCTTCGCCTCCCGCCAGGGCCTGGACGGCGCGCCCGACCAGCTTTCCAGCAACGAGGAGTTCGTCGACCTCTCCGGGGGCAAGACGGTCTCCTACACCACCGGGCTCTGGAGCCCCGGGGACTACTGCCAGAAGAACGCCACTCTGGTGACGACCTGTCAGCATCCTCCCAGGGAAGGCGAGTTGGCGCGCACCCTGGTCTCCTTCCCGTACGGCGCGCGCGGCCAGGACGGCGTGAACGTCCACGTCACGGACATCGCCACCGAGGCCGAGACCGGCAACCTCTTCGGCATCGCCTGGAACAAGGCCGACAAGCGGGTGTTCTCCGCCGCCTCGGCCAAGCGCACCACCGCCTACGGCCCCGGCGGGCCCGGCGCGATCTACGTCACCGACCCGGCGACGAAGGCGACGTCACTCTGGACGACCGTGCCCGACGCCGGCACCACCGCGCACGGGCCGGGCAGCGACGACGCCTTCCTGGTCGCCGCCGGGCGCGAGAGCCTCGGCGGCATCAAGATCACCGACGACGGCAAGGACCTCTTCGTCGTCAACCTCCACGACCGCACGCTGTACCGCTACGACGCGAGCGCCCCCACCGCGGCCGCGCCCGAGGCCTCGTACCCGATCCCCGACCCGGGCTGCCCGGCGGCCGTCGACTGGCGCCCCTTCGGCCTCGGCCTCCAGGACGGCCTCGGGTACCTCGGCGGCGTCTGCTCCGGCGAGTCCACCGGGCAGCGCTCCGACCTGCGCGCGGTCGTGCTGCCGTTCGACCCGGCCACCGGCGCGTTCCGCAAGCCCGTGCTGGACCAGAAGCTGGACTACCCGCGCGGCTCCACCCTCGGCGGCGGCCCCTGCGACGGCGCCGGCTGGTTCCCCTGGCAGGACACCTTCCCGACCTCGCAGAACGGCAAGGCCTGCGGCACCTACCTCGCCAACCCCGAACCGGAGTTGGGCGAGATCGCCTTCGAGACGGACGGCTCGATGCTGCTCGCCTTCCGCGACCGCTTCGGCGACATGTCGGCCGCCGACCCGACCGGCGCCTCCATCGCCAAGGTGCTGACCGGCGGCGACCTCAACAAGGCCTGCCCCGCCGACGGCGCGTACGTCATGGACGTCAACGAGGGCTGCGGCCTCTCCCCGCGCGGCAAGCGCTTCTTCGACACCAGCAGCCTGGTCTCCCACCACAACGCGGGCATGGCCGGGATGGCGCTGTCCAAGGTGGAGAACACCATCGCGCTCTCGGCCTTCGACCCGAACAACGCGGCGTACGGCTACGGCACCGAGTTCGTCCAGCGCGACGGCAAGCGGGACCCGACGTACGGGCTCCAGCTCAACCCGCCCTGGCAGTCGGGCACGCTCCCGCCGTTCGGCAAGGGCGCCTCCATGGGCGACCTCGAAGTGCTCTGCGACCGGGCGCCGCTGCAGATCGGCAACCGGGTCTGGTACGACCCCGAGCGCAAGGGCGTCCAACTCCCGGGCCAGAAGCCGGTGGAGGGCGCCACCGTCCACCTCTACGACGGGTCGGGGAAGCTCGTCGGGACGACCAGGACCACCAAGCGCGGGGAGTACTACTTCGACGACTCCGACGTGGAGGGCGGGCTCAAGCCCGGGGCGACGTACACGATCAGGCTGGACGAGCCGGCCGACTACGCCAAGGGCGGGCCGCTCCACGCGTGGGTTCCGACGGCGGCGAACGTCGGGGACAACCGGTTCGTCGACTCCAAGGGCGTCGTCCCGACCGGGGGGACGTACCCCGAGCGGGTGCTGACCACCGGCGGGCCCGGGGAGAACGACCACACCTACGACTTCGGGTTCCGCCGGCAGGAGGGCGCGGTCAACGTCCTCAAGCACGACCAGGACGGCCGGCCGCTCGCGGGCGCGACCTTCCAGCTGTGGAAGAAGTCCGGTGACGGCGGCGGCCTCCAGACGGCGGGCGCGCAGCCGGACGCCAAGGTGGGCGACCCCTGCACCACCGGCGCCGACGGCCTCTGCCGGGGCAGCGGGGAGGTCGGCACGTACTACTGGCAGGAGTTGAGCCCGTCGAAGGGGTACGCGGCGCCGGACAGCACGGTCTTCGGGCCGCTGGTGCTCACACCGGACAACCTGACGGACGGGGTCTCGGTGACGGCCGTCAACACGCTGATCCCGACGCCGAGTTCGAGCGCCACCCCGCCGGACGAGCCCTCGCCCCCGGCGCCCTCCCCCTCACCGCCGCCCTCGGCCCCGGCTCCGGCCACGCCTCCCGCGCCGCCGTCGCACGGTTCGCTGCCGTCCACGGGCGCGGGCTCCGGGATGCCGCTGGCCCTGGCGGGCGCCGTCGCGCTGACGGGTGCGGGCGGGCTGCTGGTGCTGGCCGCGCGCAGGCGGCGGGCGCGGCACCGGTAGTCGCGCAGGACGGCGGACGGCGGGCGGGCCCTGCGGTTCAAGGCCCGCCCGCCTGCCGTCACTTCGGGGGCGCGGGCACCGCCGAGGGGTCGGCCGGAAGCCCGTACGCCGCCGGGTCCACCGGGCCGGGCAGGTCCGTCGCCGGGCGGGCCGGGGCGTTCGGGTCCGGCAGCGAGGGCTGCGCCGGCGGCGCGGGCACCTGGCTGAACGGCACCCCGGGCGGCGCCTGGACGGAGGTGGCGCGGCCCTGCGCCAGCTGCCCCCGGCCCTGGCCGCCGCAGCCGGCCAGCGCCTCCAGGCCGTCCGGGCTCTGCGAGGCGGGCTGGTTGCCGCCGAAGCAGTTGCCCGGATCGGCGGAGGCCAGCACCAGGTCCGTACCGTTCCCGGTGACTCTGTTGCCCTCGACGCGGTTGCCGCTCGCCGGGTGCCCCGGAGGGTCGGTGACGAGGACGCCCGCGGCGCGGTTGCCCTGGACGAGGTTGCGCTGCACCTGGTTGTTCGTGCCGCCGCCGATGCCGATCCCGATGCCGAACCCACCGTCCGCCTGCTGGGGCGTCTCGGCGGCGTTGTTGTCCGTCACCACGTTGCCGACGATGATCGCGCCGCGCTGCGGGGCCAGCGCCTCCAGGTCGTTGGAGTTGAGGGTGATGCCGACCCGGTTGGCGTTGACCTTGTTGCCCGCGAAGACGAGGTTCTCCGAGGCGTTGGTGATCTCGATGCCCACCGCGTTGTGCTCGACGGTGTTGCCGCGCACCAGGGTGTCGCAGGGCTTGCACTGGCCCACGTAGATGCCCGAGTCGGCCTGCCCGGAGGCGTACGAGTCCTCGATCACGCCGCCCCGGGCGTCGAAGGCGTAGATGCCGTACAGGCCGTTGTCGTAGGCCGTCACCCGGGACGCCCGGAAGCCCTGGACGACGGGGAAGCGGGCGGTGTCCAGCGGGTTGTAGGCCGAGCCGCCGGCGCCGTGCTGCTGGAGGCGCTCGTCGGTGACGCCGGTGAACAGCACGCCGTTGGCCAGGTAGTTGCGCACCGTCAGGTTCTCCACCACCGAACCGGCGCCCGTGACGGTGACCCCGTTGACGAGACGCAGCCCGCCGTCCAGGACCACGGTGTTGCGCTCGCTGCCGCGCAAAACCACGCGGGGTTTGGAGATCCGCACGCTCTCGCGGTAGACGCCCGGGTCGACCAGCACGGTGTCGCCCTCGCGCGCGACGTCCACGGCCTGCTGGATCGTCGGGAAGTTCTGCGGGACTCGAACGACCGTACCGTCCGGGTGCTTCGCGTCGGCGCTGGAACCCGAGCCCGAGGAGGAGCATCCGGTGAGCGCGAGGGCGGCGGCGAGCAGGCACAGGAGGGTCGTCCGTGTGCGCAGTTGACGATACGTCAAGATTTGCATGAATGGTGTTCTATCGTCTCCAATGTGCTCCATGCATGCCGAAGGCGGAAAGGCGAGGAAAGAGGGCGGGGTGGACCGCAGGGCTCTGCTCGCGGGAGGGGCGCTGCTGGCCGCGGGTGCGGGCGTGGGGGTCGGGGCGTTGGTGCGGGGGCCGGAAACGGCGGGCGTCGCGCTCCCGGTGCCCCCCTCCGCCGTGCCGTTCCACGGGCCGCGGCAGGCCGGGGTCACCGCCCCGCAGGAGCCGGCCACCCAGCTGCTCGCGTACGACCTCGCCCCCGCCGCCACCTCCGACGGGCGGACGGCGCTACGGGCTCTGCTCGCGGACCTCACCCGGCTGCTCGCCGAGGCCGTCGGCGGGACGGCCGCCGACGCGCGGCTCGCGGGCGGCGCACCGGCGTCCCGGATCAGCAGCCTGGTCGGCATCGGGCCCGGGCTGGCCGGGCGCCTCGGGCTCGGCGTCCCCGCCGGGCTCGCCGACCTGCCCGCCTTCCCCGGCGACCGGCTCGACCCGGCGCGCGGCGGCGGGGACCTGGTCCTCCAGCTCTGCGCGGCCGACCGCTGGCCGCTGTCCGTCCTCGCCGAACAGCTCACCGGCGCCGTCGCCGCGAAGGGCGGGGCCCTGCGGTGGGCGCAGTCCGGGTTCCTCCCGCGCACGCCCACCGGCACCACCCCGCGCAACCTCTTCGGGTACAAGGACGGCACGGCCAACCCCGGCGAGGGCGACGCCGAGCAGTGGGTCTGGGGCCCGCCCGGGCCGCACGAACACGGGACGGTGCTCGTCTACCGGCGCATCCGGATGGACATCGGCGCCTTCGCCGCCCTCCCCGAGGCGGGCCGCGACCAGGCCATGGGCCGCCGCCTCGGCGACGGCGCCCCGCTCACCGGCACGGCCGAGCACGACGAGCCGGACATCTACACCAAGAACCCCGACGGCTCCTACGTCCTGCCCGCCACCGCCCACGTCCGCCTCAGCAGCCCCCGCCTCGACGGCGGCGCCCGCATCCTCCGGCGGGGCTACAGCTACGACGACGGTCCGACGGACCGGGGGCTGTTGTTCTGCGCCTTCATGCGCGACCCGGCCCAGTTCACGCGCATCCAGTCCCGCCTCGCCGCGAAGGACGCCCTCAACCCCTTCCTGGAGCACACGGCCTCCGCCGTCGCCTACGTTCTCCCGGGCGTCGAGGAGGGCGGCGCCCTCGGCGACCGGCTCTGGTCGTAGCCGCCGCGCTGTCCGCCCCGCGCCCGGCACCTGCCGGGCGCGGGGTGCGGGGTGCGGGGGCGATTCGCCTCTCCCGTAGGGCGGTTGCGGCCGCGCCCGGCCGCCCCCCGCCCCGCGCCCCGGTGTCGCGTGCTACCAGGCCGCCGGGAGCGTGGCCGGGCTGCGGGTGGTGGTGCCGAGGCGCCAGGAGGTGGCCGTGGGGGCGGTGAGGTGGAGGGTGGGGAGGGCGGTGGCGAGGCGCTGGAGGGATTCGCGCATCTCCAGGCGGACGAGCCAGGCGCCGACGCAGTAGTGGGGCCCGGCGCTGAAGGCGAGGGTGGGGGCGGTGAGAGGGAGGGCGAGGTCGGCGTCGAGGCCGTGGGGGTGGACGGCGGGGTCGCGGTTGGCGCTGCCGAGGCTGAGGGCGACGACGGCGCCGGCCGGGATCGCGGTGCCGCCGAGGTCGAGGGGGGCGGTGGTGCGGCGGATGGTGTGCTCGTCGTCGCCGAGCGGGATGAAGTGGCAGAGGCGTTCGGTGGTGCGCTCGGCGACCTCGGGGTCGCCGAGGCGCGGCCAGTGGCCGGCGCGTTCGCCGAGCAGGTAGAGCAGGGCGTTGCCGAGGGCGCCGGTGATGCTCTCGTTGCCGCTCGCGATGAGCCCGCAGACGAGGTGGACGAGCGACTCCTCCGGGATCCCGCCGTCCTCGTCGGCGGCCCGGACGAGCCGGCTGACGAGGTCCTCGCCCGGTTCCCGCCGTCGCCGTTCCATCAACTCCCCGGTGAAGGCGGAGAATTCGGCGACCCCCTCCGGGTCCGGCTCCGATTCCTCGCCCTGCGCGAGCACGGCGTGCGCCCAGCGCCGCAGCCGTTCCTCCTCGACGAGCCCGTCCAGCCCGGTGAGCCGGTCGGTGACGGCGAAGGGTACGGGCCGGGTGAAGGCGGTGATCAGGTCGGCGGGCGGGCCCGCCGTGACGAGCGCGTCGACGGCCCGCTGGACGGCCTCGGCGACCCACGGCTGCCATCCGGCGATGGCGCGCGGGGTGAAGGCGCGCTGGAAGGTGGCGCGCAGGCGGCGGTGGGCGGCGCCGTCCTGGTTGAACAGGGAGGCCGGGTTGCCGGAGACCTCGGCGGTGGGCCCGACCGCGCCGACCTGGTGCAGGTCGGCGCGGGTGAGCCGGGGGTCGCCGAGGGCCTGTTTGACGTCGTGGTAGCGGGTGACGAGCCAGGCGGGGGTGCCGTCGGCGAGGGTGGTCGGCCGGGGTGCCGCGGCGGGGGCCACGGGCAGCCGGTGCAGGGGCGGGAGCGTCGCGGACATGGGTCCCTTCGGGGTGGCGTTCCGTCGGCACGCCATCTCCAGCCCCAACTGTCATATTTTCAGCGGGACTTGTGGAGAAGCAGCCGACTCATCCGATTCGACCCGATGGTATCCGAACCGTCCCCCGTCCCCGGGCGGAAGGAACGGCCCCAGCGCGCCGAGCACGGCCCCGAGGCAGGCGTCCCGCAGCTCGACCCGGGTGCAGGTCTCCTCCGTCAGCCAGTCCAGGACGAGCACCCGCACGAACACCAGCCAGCTGCTGAGGACGTGGGAGACGGCCGGCCGCGCCGCCTCGTCCGCCAGGGGCAGCGCGCCGAGCAGGCGCACGCGGAGCTCGTCCAGCTCCTCCGTGATGATCGTCCGGATCACGACGTCCCCGGCGAGCTGCCGGTTCGCGGCGAGCACGGCGTGCCGGTTGGCGATGAAGTAGTCGAGGTGGGCGTCCAGACCCTCGACGAGCTGTTCGGCGAGGCTGTCGCCGGGGTCGAGCCGGGTGCGGACGAGCAGGTCGGCGGAGGCCTGCCGGAAGACGGCGGCGAACAGCTCGGGCTTGCTCGGGAAGTGACGGTAGAGCAGGGCGCGGGAGACGCCGGCCCGCTCGGCGATCTCCTCCATCAGCACCTCCTCGTACGGCCGTTCGGCGAACAGCCGGGCGCCGACGCCGAGCAGGTGGGCGCGGCGCCGATCGGGGGAGAGGCGGCGTCGGCGTTCGGGAACTGACATGCGGCACAGGGTACTTGACACGTGTCCACATGCGCGGGCTAGCTTGGTAGACACTTGTCAACAAGCCCGACGAGACAGGCAAGACGGACGAGACGGAGGGTGGGACATGGCCGGGGCGCTGAGGCTGCTCGCATGGGTGATGGGCGTCGCCTGCGTGGCGATCGGCATCGAGCACGTCCTCCTGGGCAACGCCGCGATCCCCGGCGGCGCGGGCGCCGACCCGACGATGGACAGCTTCGGCCGCTTCATGGGCGCGGTCTTCGCCGGGTACGGCGCCGCCTGGATCTGGGCCGTGCGGCAGCGGCCGGTGCCCGCGTGGGCGGTGCGGTGGCTGGCCGGGGTGTTCCTGCTGGGCGGCCTCGGCCGGGTGCTGTCGGTGGCGGTGAAGGGGTGGCCGGACGCCTTCCAGGTCGTCCTGATGGTGATCGAACTCGGCCTGGCCCCGGTCTACTTGTGGCTCGCTGATGCGGATCAGCGGGCGGCCGCCGCCACCCGCCGCTCCTAGAGCCCGATGCCCGCCATCACCTCCGCGAGCGCCTCCGGCCGGTCCGCGACGGAGGCCGCCGAGCCGGTGAACGCCACGTACCCGTCCGGCCGGACGAGCACGACGGCCGGGCCGCTCGGCCCGTACGCGCGAGCGGCGTGCCCCTGCGGATCGCGCACCGTCACCCGGCGCAGCCCGGGGCGCTCGGGCAGCGGGAGGTCCGTGTCGAAGGCGAGCAGCGTGGCCTGCGGTCCCCGGAGGAGGTCGAACAGCCGGGTCGGGGTGCCGGAGGCGGTGGCGACGGGCGCGTCCGGGGCGCGGTCGCCGGCGCGGACGCCCGTCGCCTCGTCCAGGTCGCGGCCGAGCGGGCCGCCCCGGTAGCCGACGGACAGGCCGGTGAAGTCGGCGCCCGTGGCCGACTGGGTGGTGAACTGCCGGGTGATGGTCCGGGCACCGCCGTCGCTGAACAGCGCCCGGTGCTGGGCGGAGGAGGCCGCGAGGACCCCGGTGGCGACGGGCAGGCGCTCGGCCTCGTAGCTGTCGAGCAGGGCGTCGGGCGCGCCGCGCAGCACGGCGGCGAGCTTCCAGCCCAGGTTGTGGGCGTCTCCGACACCGGTGTTGAGGCCCTGGCCGCCCGCCGCCGAGTGGCAGTGCGCGGCGTCCCCGGCGACGAAGACGCGGCCCGCCCGGTAGCGGTCGACCATCCGTACGGTCGGGCGCCAGACGGTGGACCAGGTCGGCTCGTGCAGCCGGACGCCGGGCAGGCCGGCGCGCTCGGCGAACAGCCGCTCGAAGGTCGCCAGGTCGGGGGCGGGCGTGCGGCCGTGTTCGTCCGGTTCGGTCCGGGCGTGCACGGCCCAGGTGTCGTCGGCCCGCATCGGCATGAGGCCCAGGGCGCCGGCGCCCATCCCCTCGTACGTCCAGATGTGCAGGAAGTCCGGGTCGAGGCCCTCCACCCGCAGGGAGGCGAGCAGGAAGCGCTCCTCGTCCCAGGTCTCGCCGAGGAACGTGAAACCGGCCTGCTTGCGGACGGCGCTGCGGCCGCCGTCGCAGCCGACCAGGTAGCGGGCGCGCAGGGCGCGGGGCTCGCCGGCGCGGTGGACGGTGGCGAGGACGGCGTCGTCGCCCTGGGTGAACTCGACCAGCTCGCTGTCGAGTTCGACCTTCACCCCGTACTCGGCGAGCCGATCGCGCAGCACCGCCTCGGTGTGGTGCTGGGCGATCAGCAGCATGGCGCCGTACGGGCGGTCCGGGGTGGGCGGCCTGCCGGCCGACCCGACGGGCTCCTCGCCGAGCACCTGCTCGCCCCGGTACGTGCGGATGCCGAGGTCCGTCCGGCCGAGGGCGAGCGCCTGCTCGACGACGCCGAGGTCCTCGAAGACCTCCAGGGTCCGGGCGTTGACGCCCCTGCCCCGCACGCCGCGGTCGCGGAAGGCGGGCTCGCGCTCGATGATCCTGCAGTCCACCCCGCCGCGGGCGAGTCCGAGCGCGAGGGCGAGGCCGACCGGCCCGGCCCCGACCACCAGGACCTCGGTCTCCTCCGAGGCCGGTCCCGAGGCCGGTCCCGAGGCCGGTCCCGAGGCCGGTCCCGAGGCCGCTCCCGAGGTCCGTTCCGGCTGGTCGACGGCAGATGTGTGCGTACGCATGGCAGAGCCCCCAGGTCTCCCGGCCGTAAGATACGGCGCGTTTCCTCGTTCGACTGTAGGCTCGCCTCCGTAAGAAACGCAACGTGTCTTCGAGGAGCAGGTGCGCGACCCCATGGCAGGCGAGGACGGACGGCCCGTGCGACGACGCGGCGACGAACTGGAACGGGCGATCCTGGATGCGGCCTGGGCCGAACTGGTCGAGCTCGGCTACGACCGGCTCACCATGGAGGGCGTCGCCGCTCGCGCCCGGACGAGCAAGCCGGTGCTCTACCGCCGCTGGCCCGGCAAGGCGGAGCTGGTCATCGCCGCCCTGGGCCGCGACCTGCCGGACCCCGAGGAGCCGCCGGACACCGGCGAGTTGAGGGCGGATCTGCTGGAGTACCTGCACGCCATGCTGCACCGCTTCGACGGCCTGCCGGGCCGGGCCGTGCACGGACTGCTGATCGACCTGCTGCGGGTGCCCGAACTGCGGGTGCGCTTCCGTGCCGTCCTGGGGGTGCGCGGGCCGGTGGACGGCCTGGCGGTGATGATGCGGCGCGCGGCGGCGCGCGGGGAGATCGACCCGGCCCGGCTCACCCCGCGGGTGATCGCGCTGCCGCTGGACCTCGTGCGCGACGAGTATCTGCTCACCGCCGGGCCGCCCTCGGACGAGGTGGTGGCGGCGATCCTCGACGAGGTGGTGCTCCCGCTGCTGGGTGCGAAGCCCGTTGAGCGGGCGGAGCGGGGCCGGCATACCCCCGAGGGGTAGAAAACGGCGGTGGGGGGGGGCCGGGGGGGGGGGGGGGGCCGGCGGGGGGCCCCCCCGGGGGGGGGGCGGTGGGCGGGGGGCGCCGGGGGGGGCCCGCGCGGCCCCCCCCGGGGGGCCCCCCCCCCGGCGGCG